>NZ_JBEXVQ010000025.1:0-139117 GCF_040629405.1 Lentzea sp. NPDC005914
GGCGTGCCATCAACCCGCAAGCGGCGCTGGCTGGTCTTTGATCAGATTGGCGGGGTCCGGGGCGGAGCCCCGCGCCCTAAACAGAACACGCCCAACGCAAGGCGACCACCCACAAAGCCGCGAAACGCACGGAACGTGACCCGCCCAACGCAAGCCGACCACCTAAGCACCAGGCGCCCCCGCCGAAGGCGGCTCCCCCAATGGCGACCCCAAAACCCCTCCAGGCAACCAAACCCGAAAAACCCCTCCCCCCTCAGAGGGCAAACAACTCAACTCCCCACCATGCGCCCGAACAACCCCCCGAGCAATGGCCAACCCCAACCCAGACCCCCCAGACCGCCGATCCCGAGCATCATCCAACCGAACAAGCCGATCAAATATCCGCTCCCGCTCAGCCTCAGGAACCCCAAGCCCATCATCAAACACAGTAAATCCCCCAGCATCCACAACAATCCGCACTCTCCCCTGCGGACCAGCAGCCTGCCGAGCATTGTCCACCAGGTTCACCAATACCTGAGCCAACCGCTGCCCATCCCCAACAACGGTAACGCTCCCAGCCTCCCCTTCAGCAGCAATGTCGAAGTCAGGCGCAACAAACCGAGTACGAGCCACCTCAGCCAACGCCAGCCCCATCAAATCCACAGGCTCCCGCTGCATCTCATACCCAGCATCCAACTGAGCCAACGCGAGCAGATCATCAACCAGCCGCCCAGCCCGCCGAGCCTCCCGAACCAGCAGGAACGACATCTGATCCCGATCAGGCGAATCCACCGGAGCAGCCACCAATGCCTCAGCCACAGCCTGAACCCCAGTGATCGGAGTACGCAACTCATGAGCAGCATCAGCCACAAACCGCCGAGTCCGCTGCTCCGACCCTTCCAACGAGTCCAGCATCCCGTCAAAGGCAGCAGCGGTCCGCCCCAACTCGGTATCAGTACGAGTGGGATTCAACCGCCCACCCCGATGCCCAAGAGCAATAGCCTCAGCCAACGAGGTCATGGCATCCAACGGAGCAAGGGCCCGCCGAACCACCCAGATCATCAACACCCCGGTGATCACGATAGCGCCGATCCCCAACATGATCAGCAACTTCCGCAACCGAGCCTGAGCCTGAGAAATGGCTTCAGTATCAGCATAAAACGTGAACTTGGCCCCACGAATGACCTGATTCTTGCGCGAAAAGGGTCCTTCCTCAGGAGCATCCCCGTACCGCGTCCCGTTGGGCATCTCCACGGTAACGTGAATGTTCCGCTTGGAAAGCTGCCGCACGATCTCCCGAGGCGGAACATTGCGCGACATCATCAGGGAGGCACGATTCCCGGCATCCAGCAGCACAACGTCGACGTCTTTGTTGGACTGCCCCGCAAAGGTCCGGTCCACCGAGATGACCAACGCCACCAGCACGAGAAACAGCACCAGCAGAACCGAAACAGCGACCCGGCGCCGCAATGACACCGTGCGGAGGTTCATTCCTCGGCCCGCAACACGTACCCCAGCCCGCGCACGGTGTGCACCAGCCGGCCCCCGTGCTCCTCCAGCTTCCGGCGGACAGCGGAGATGTGGACCTCGACCAGGTTGGGGTCGTAGTCCTCGTACCCCCACACCGCGGTCAGGATCTGCGTCTTGGACACCACCCGCCCGCGCTGGGCGGCCAGGTACACCAGCAACCGCAGCTCGGTGGCGGTCAGCTCGATGGCCTGATCGGCCCGCATGACGACACCGGCGTCGGCGTCGACCACCAGGTCCCCGACCTGCACCGTGGAAGGCGTACGACCGAGCCGGCGAAGAACGGCCGACACCCGAGCCACCAGTTCGGCCAGCACGAACGGCTTCCCGACGTAGTCATCGGCCCCGCCCGACAAGCCGCGCAACCGGTCCGGGACACCATCGCGCGCGGTCAGCATCACCACGCCGGCCCCGGAAGCCCGCCGGATCACCTCGAGCAGCGCAAACCCGTCACGACCAGGCAGCATCACGTCCAGCACGACGAGATCGGGCCGGAAGCGCCCCAGATCGGCCTCCAGCTGGCGCCCGTCCAGCCTGTGCTGCACCTCGAACCCGGACTCGCGCAACGCGGACGACACCGCGGCGCCGATCGCCTCGGCGTCCTCGATCACCAACACCCTGGCGGACACCTCACCATTCTGCTGATCATCCGGACTTCGGGCGACTCGCCTTCAGCTCGCCCTCAGCATCCAGGCGCACCCTGAGCTCTATGTCGAAGAAATCTGCGTGGGCCGGCGCCATCGTCGCGGCCGCCGGCCTCACCGTCGGCGGCATCGCGGTCGCGACGGCGGCCGACAACTCCGACGGGCCGCCCGCGGCGTTCGCGGAGCGCCACCCCGGCGGTCCCGGCAAGCCCGGCCGCCCCGGCAAGGCGAACCTGAAGGACAGCACGCTCGTCGTCGGACGGGTGAAATCGGTCGAGTCCGGCAAGCTCACCATCACCAAGGACGACGGCAGCGAGGTGTCGTTGACCACTGACGGCTCGACGAAGCTGCGCGGTGGAGACCTCAACGGGCTCAAGGCCGAGCAGCGCGTGACCGTGCGCGTGAAGGACGGCAAGGCGCTGAACGTGGCGCTGGCCAAGGCTCACGAGCAGGGCACCGTCAAGGACGTCAACGGCGACAACGCCACGTTGGTGCAGGTCGACGGCCTGCAGACGCCACTGGACCTGTCGGCTGTCAGCACGAAGCCGAAGAACGGCGATCTCGTGGCCATCACCGGAACGGTGTCCGACGGCAAGACCGTCAAGGTCGAGCAGCTGCGTCAGCTGCCGAAGTAAACCTGGGCTCCACGCGGACCGCCGCGTCTGCGAACATCGCAGTGTGGCGGTTCCGCGAAGCCCGGACAGATGGGTGTTCATCCTGCTGGTCGTCGGACTGGTCGGGATCGGGGTCGCCGTCGCGCTTTTAGTGCCGGCCAAGGTGCTGGGCGCCGAGGAACCCCCCAGACCCGTGACCGCGACCGTCGTCGAGACGGGTTCGTGCGGCCAGGGCATGGACACCGTCGAATGGGACGCGAACGGCCAGAAGAAGCAGGCCAAGCTCGACGGCTGCGGCCACGGCAAGGGCGAGACCGTCGAGATCGTGATGACCGGCAACGAGCAGGAAAACACCATCGTGTCGTCCGCCGCGTCGATCCCCGCCGGACTCCCGGTCGGGCGCCGCCTCACCGCGCTGCTGCTGTGCATGGCAGCGCTGGCGGGCGGCTTCTACGCGTTCCTCTTCCGCTACGCGCCTCTGCGCGCACCGGCCGTGATGCCTACTCCCCGCCGGGCGGAGTCACCTTCTTGACGTACAGCAGCCGGTCGCCGGGCTCGATCGCGTCGGCCTCCGGGGCATCGACCCGGTAGAGCTTCCCCTCCCGCACCACGCCCAGCACGATGTCCGACAGGTGCCGCGGCGACCCGCCGACCTCGCCGGCCTCGACGTCGCGTTCGGTGATCGCGAGGCCCGCGTCGGGCGTGAGCAGGTCCTCCACCATCTCGACCACGGACGGCGTCGTCGTCGCCATGCCGAGCAGCCGGCCGGCCGTCTCGGAGGACACGACCACCGAGTCGGCACCGGACTGCCTGAGCAGGTGCTCGTTCTCCCGTTCCCGGACCGACGCCACGATCTGCGCCTTCGGGGCGAGCTCGCGGGCGGTCAACGTCACCAGCACCGCCGTGTCGTCCCGGCTCGGGGCGACGACGATCGCGCGTGCTCGGGCCGCACCGGCGACCCTCAGCACGTCGTTGCGCGTACCGGAACCATGCACGGTCACGAGCCCGATGGCGGACGCGGCGTCGAGCGACTCCTGCACGGTGTCCACGACGACGATCGAGCCGGGCTCCACACCGTCGCCGAGCAGCGCCTGCACCGCCGAGCGCCCCTTCGTGCCATAACCGACGACCACGACGTGGTCCCGCACGATCCGCCTCCACTTCTGAATGCGCAACGCCTGACGGGAGCGCTCGGTGAGAACTTCGAGTGTCGTGCCGACCAGCACGATCAGGAACAGGACCCGCAACGGCGTGATGACCAGGACGTTGATCAGCCTCGCTGACGACGAGGCGGGCGTGATGTCGCCGTAGCCGGTCGTCGAGAGAGACACCGTCGCGTAGTAGAACGAGTCGAGCAGCGAGACACCGTCGTTGTTGACGTCGCGGTAGCCGTCGCGGTCCAGGTAGACGATCAGCACCGCGAGCAGCAGCGCGGCCAGTGCGCCGACGACACGTTTCATGATCGCGCGGACCGGGCTCTGCGCCAGCTCCGGCATCCTGATCACACCGACGAGCGAATGAGACGCTTCGTCAGACAGGCTCATCGAGTCAACCTCTCGGGGAGCATTCGCCACAGGTGAGCCGCCGCTTCCGCGCCTTTGAGGAGCAGTGGCACTACAACGCGTTCGTTGGGCGCGTGGACGCGATCATCCGGCAAGGTCGCTCCGAGGTAGACGAGGGGCACCCCCAGCCACGCCTGCAGCACCGCGGCGGGCCCCGATCCGCCGGCCCGCGCGAACCGGATGGGCTGGTCGAACGCCAGCTCCATCGCCTCCTTCACCGTGGCGTTGGCCGGGTCGTCCGGACTGATCGCGTAGGGCGGCACGCCCTCACCGCGGAAGCTGACCTCGGCGCGGATACCAAGAGGCGTGTGCCTGGCGACGAACTCACGCAGCTGGTCCGCGACCCGCTCGGGCAGCTGGTCGGGCACCAGCCGGAAGCTGATCTTCGCGGTGGCCGTCGCCGGGACGATCGTCTTCAGGCCGGGGCCGGTGTAGCCGCTGCTCATGCCGTTGACCTCGGCGGTCGGCCGGACCCAGATGCGCTCCAGGGTCGTGTAGCCGGGTTCGCCGGCCAACGCCTGCGCGCCGCCCCCGTTGTGCACCAGCCACTTCTGCTCGTCGAACGGCAGCGCGGCGTAGTCCTCGCGCTCCTGTTCGGACGGCTCGCGGACGTCGTCGTAGAAGCCCGGCAGCTGGACCCGGCCGTCGTCGTGCAGCGCGGCGATCAGTTTCGCCAACGCCGTCGCGGGATTCGGGATCGCGCCACCCGCCCGTCCCGAATGAACGTCGTCGGTGCCGCCGAAGAACGTGATCTCGCCGCCGAGAACACCTCGCTGGCCGGTGTTGACCGTCGGCGCCTCGCGTTCGTGCAAAGCGGTGTCCGTGAACACCACAAGATCACAGGCGAGATCTGCTCCGTGGGCTTCGAGCAGCTTTCGCAGATGCGGTGAACCCGATTCCTCCTCACCTTCGATGAAGAGTTTCAGAGTGACGCTCGGCGCATTCTGTCCGGTCGCCGCCAGATGTGCTTTCACCGCGAGCAGGTGCATCGCGACCTGCCCCTTGTCGTCGCTCGCGCCCCGGCCGCGCAGCTCGTCGCCGCTGGTCACGGGCTCGAACGGCGGATGGTGCCAGCGTTCGACCGGATCGACGGGCTGCACGTCGTGGTGGCCGTAGACGAGCACGGTCGGGGCACCGGGATTTTCGGCGGGCCAGCAGGCGAACACAGCCGGAAGCGCTGGTCCCCGGTCCCAGATCTCGATCTCCGGCCAGCCGTCGGCTCTGAGCTGACCGGCGAGCCACTCGGCGGATCTCTGCACGTCAACGTGATGTGCGGGATCGACGCCGATCGACGGAATCTTGATCCACTCGCGGAGCCCGGCGACGAAGGAATCGCTCAGCGCGGCAACAGCGGCGCGTTCGGGATGATGAGAATCACCTGCCACGCCCGTGGAGAATAGGCCAGCCCCATCTCGCCTACGCGGCGTAGGCATGACAGGGTGACTGCATGGAACCAAACCGTTCCCGAGCGCGGTCGGCGATGGCGCTCGCCGGACTGCTCGGCCTGGCCGGGGTCACCCACTTCACCAGGCCGAACTACTACGACGCGATCGTCCCGCGTTCCCTGCCCGGCACCCCGCGGCAGTGGACCTACGTGTCGGGCGTGGCCGAGTTGGCCCTGGCCACAGCCGTGGCGGCTCCTCGAACACGCAAACTGGGCGCAGTCGCGGCCACCGCTTTTTTCGCCGCGGTGTTCCCGGCAAACGTGAAAATGGCTCTTGATTACCGCTCCAAGTCGCCGAAAGCGCGCGCACTGGCGTATGGTCGCTTGCCACTTCAGATCCCGCTCATCGCATGGGCCTGGAATGTGGCCAAACGTTCTCCATGACCACCCTGGGTAATCCTTAACCAAGTATCCCGCAAACGCTGTCATTTTTCACGCGAGGAACTCTAGGATGCGCCCTGTGCAAACGCTTCTTCAGCGCGCCGCGCACGCGCTCGACTGGGACGGTGTCGTCGTTCCCGACGTCGCCGTGCTCGGCCAGCAGGTGTCCGCGGTGGTGCGTTTGCTGCCCGACGTGCACGAGTGGAGAACCCAGAACGGCTGGCCGCCCCGCGCCGACCCGTCGTGGTTCCGCTCCTGGTTCGAGCCCGAGGCCCACGACCGCCTGCCCGTCGCGGCCGTCGAGCTCGTCGGTGTGCTGGTCTGCGAGTCCACCACGGATCGCGCCCTGCAGTCGTGCGGCACCCTGCTGACCCTGGCTCCCTGCGCGGTGCTGCTCCCGCGGTCCGACGAGTCGCTGGCCTGGTCGTACATCGAGCTCGACTACTACGGCATCGGTGTCGTGGTCGCCGACGACTCGTCCGCGGACCTGATGGTGCCGCCGGAGGACAGGTCGCCGGAGTTCGGGCCGTCGCTGTTCGGACGGTGGCTGCTCGAGGTGCTCTACGAACGCGTGCTGAAGGAATCGCACGCTCCCGCCGGAACTAGCCAACAG
This sequence comes from Lentzea sp. NPDC005914, assembly GCF_040629405.1. Classification (NCBI taxonomy): domain Bacteria; kingdom Bacillati; phylum Actinomycetota; class Actinomycetes; order Pseudonocardiales; family Pseudonocardiaceae; genus Lentzea; species Lentzea sp. NPDC005914. The sequence goes on from NZ_JBEXVQ010000025.1 coordinate 6,765, forward strand.
TCCTGATCAGGTCTTTCAGGCCCTGCTCGTCGAGCAGATCCGTGGGCCTGAGCGTGTGGTCGTGCCGCACGTAGTGGAACGCGGCTCGGACCCGTTCCAGCGGCTCCCCCATCAGCGCCGCCCAGGCCAGCCGGTAGGCCGCGAGCTGCACCGTGAGCGCCGGCAGCGCTTCCGCGTCCGGCACCGCACCGGTCTTCCAGTCCACGACGGTCCAGCCGTCCGGGTCCTTGTAGACGGCGTCCATCCGCCCGCGCACCGAAATTCCGTCGAACTCCGCCTCGAACGGCACCTCGACGTCGTGCGGCGTCCGGTCCGCCCAGTCGCTCTGCAGGAACGACTCCTTCAGGCGTTCGAGGTCGGCGTCCGGTGACGCGTCGGCATCCCCCGCGCCGGGCAGCTCGTCGATGTCGAGCAGCCGCGTGGCGCCGAAGCGGTTCTCCAGCCACGTGTGGAACGCCGTGCCCCTTCGCGCCAGCGGGTTCGGCGGGAACGGCAGCGGGCGCCGCAGCCTGCGGGCCAGCAGGTCCGGGTCCTTGGCGAGCTCGACGAGCTGGCTGACGGACAGGTGGTCGGGCAGCTCGACCTGCTCGCGCCGGTTCATCGACGCCGCTCGTTCGGCGAGCAGCACGTCGACGTCCTTCGCCCAGCCCTCCGGGTCGTCGTCCTCCGGCATCTCCGGGTCGTCCGGCACGACGTCGTCGGGCAGCGGTTCGGGCTCCGGCGGGAAGTCGTCGTCCGGTGGCTCGTCGGGCGGTGGGTAGTCCTCCGCGATCTCCGGTTCCGGTGCCTCTTCTTCCTCGAAGATCAGCGGCAACGGCTCGGGCGGGGTGTTGCGGAGTGCGTTCAGCGCGGCCAGCACCAGCTCCGCGCCCTCGACCACGGCGTCCCTGCGCTTGCCGAGGGGATCGGCGGGCCACTGGCTCGTCTTCACGTCCTCGGCGAGCGGGTTCGGGGTGTCCGCCTCGGGCTCGTCGGCCCACACGCTGATGTCGCCGGGCGGGTTGTCCCGTTGCAGGACCTCGTGCATGTCCTGCAGGAACACCGACGGCCCCTTGGGCTTCTCGCCCGCCTCGGCCCACCAGTGCCCCGACATGAACAGCGTGTGCTCGGCCCGCGTCACACCCACGTAGAAGAGCCGGCGTTCCTCGACGAGCCTGCGCTCCTCGAACTCCTCCGCGTGGATCGTGAGGGCCTCGTCGACCTCCTTGCGGTTGAAGCCTGCGCTCAGTCTGAGCTGCGGCAGGTCCTGCGCGTCTCCCCGCAGGTCCGCGGGCAGCTCCGTGACCGACTTCAACCAGCACGACGACTTCTTACGTCCGGGAAAGACGTCCTTCACCAGGTGCGGCAACGCCACGATCCGCCACTCCAGCCCCTTCGCGGAGTGCACGGTGAGGATCTGCACGCGGTCCTCGGACACCTCGACCTCGCCCGGCTCCAGCCCGTCCTCGGCGTGCTCGGCGGCGTACAGGTAGTCCAGCAACGACGGAAGCGTCGCGCTCGGACTGGCGGCCGCGAAGTCCGTGACGACGTCCGCGAACGCGTCGAGGTGCGCCCTGCCGACCATGCCGGGCCTGGACATGGCCTCGATGTCGAGGAGCAGCGTGCGTTCCACATCGGCCACGAGCTCGGGCAACGGCTGGTCGAGCCTGCGCCGCAACGACGCCAGCTCGCCGCCGAGCCTGCGGATGCGCCGGTAGCCGTCCTGCGAGTACGCGTCCGCGTTGCCGGGGTCGTCCAGTGCGTCCGCCAGTCCGGCCTGTTCCGCGTGCTCGCCGGGGAGCGCGTCGGCGATGACCAGCAGCGGATCGTCCACAACGGACTGTCTGCTTTGGACTCCCGCCAGCTCTCGCGCCCTGCTCCACAGTGCGGCGAGATCGCGTGCGGCCAGCCGCCAGCGCGATCCGGTGAGCAGGCGTGCCGCCGCCGTTCCCGCCAATGGGTCCACGAGAACCCTGAGCGCCGACACCAGGTCCCTGACCTCGGGTTCGTCCAGCAACCCGCCCAGGCCGACGACCTCCACGGGCAGCCCGCGTTCCCTCAGCGCCACCGCGATGGCCGCCATGTCGGACCGCCTGCGGACGAGCACAGCTGCCGTCGGCGGCACGCCTTCCTGGTCGAGGTGCGCCATCCACTGCGCCGCAACGTTGTCCGCCATCCAGTCGAGCTCCTGGCGGATGTCCTCGTGCAGCGCGAGCCGGACGTCGCCCGGTCCGGCTCCCGGCCGTGCTTTGAGCTCCTCGACGTCCAGCCCTGCTTCTCGCAGCGGCAGCGACACCGCGTTCGCCAGCTCCAGGACCTCGGGCGGGTTGCGGAAACTGGTCAGCAGCCCGAACTTCCTGGTGGGCGGGAAGTCGTCCGCGAACCGCGGCAGGTTGGCGGCACTCGCGCCGCGCCAGCCGTAGATGGCCTGCGCCGGGTCGCCGACCGACGTGACCGGCATCGGCTCGCCCTCACCGAACAGGCTCCGGAGCAGCACCCTCTGCGCGTGGCCGGTGTCCTGGTACTCGTCCAGCAGCACAGCGCCGTACCGTTCGCGCTCGCCCTCCGCGACCTCCTTGAACGCGGCGAGCTGCGCGGCCAGCGACATCTGGTCCGCGAAGTCGAGTGCCGCCTCCTTCCGCTTGCGCTGCTGGTACGCGTCGAGCAGCGGGAGGAGCGCGACCCGCAGCCGTTGCGCGCGGATGACGTCCTTCAGCTTCTCCGGCAGGGCTTCCCGCTGCCCCTTCGCCTTCGGCGCGTTCTCGATCAGCGCGCAGAGCTCGTCCGCGTGGATCTGCAGGGCTTCCGGGGTGACGAGGTGCTCGCCCAGTTCGCCCGCCAGCGACAGCAGGTACCCGGTGATGGTCGCGGGGACCTTGTCGGTGTCGAGATCCTTCGCCCACGTCGACACGACCCGGTGCGCGAGCTGCCACGACGCCGTCTCGGTGAGGAGCCGCACGCCAGGCTCGACCGGGAGCCTGAGGCCGTGCTCGGTCACCAACCGGCCCGCGTACGCGTGATACGTCAGCACGACGGGTTCGCCGGTGAGGACGTCCATCTTGCGCTCGCCGCTGGGGTCGAGCTCGTCGAGCAGGGTGGATCCGGCGAGTCTGCGCAGCCGGGCGCGCACGCGGTCCGCGAGCTGGCGGGCGGCTTTGCGCGTGAAGGTCAGGCCCAACACCCGGTCCGGCAGCACGATGCCGTTGGCCACGAGCCAGACGACCCTGGCGGCCATGGTCTCGGTCTTGCCCGCGCCCGCACCGGCGATGACCAGCGCCGGCTGGGTGGGGGCGGCGATGACCTCGGCCTGCTCGGGGGTCGGTTTGTTGAGCCCAAGCGCTTCGGCGATCTCGAAGGGACTGACGGTCATCGTTGCCCTCGAACGGCGCGATGCCGAATGTCGCGCGGGGCGGCAGTCCGGTCGCAGTTCCTGAGCAACGTCACCAATACATCTTCCTACCTGGGCCGCGAGCTTCCGCAGCACCCAGGCCCGTGTGTTCGCCGACCGTTCGGACGTGGGAAACGCGCAGGTCAACGGCGATCAGCCTACGCGTGGCCGCCAGAGGTGCACCGGCAGCCCAGATGCTGTACTGCCTACTCGCTCACCTGCCGCCCCGACGGATGCACCGGACACGTCGTGCGCGCCGGACGTTCGCTCCGCCGGGCACACCCCAGCAGCACCACTCAACCGCGCTGACGCTGACACCCCGCACCCACCACCTACTCGCGGCCGCCGGAGGTGCACGAGACACGACATCCGCGCCAGGCATTCGCCCCGCCAGGCACGCACCCCCAGCAGCACCACTCAACCGCGCTGAAGCTGACACGCCGCACCCACCACCTACTCGCTCACCTGCCGCCCCGACGGGTGCACCGGACACGTCGTGCGCGCCGGGCAGCGGTCGCAGTCCGCGTTCTCCCGCGCCGTGTAGTCCGGGCCCAGCACCGACTCCGCCGCGTCCTGCACGACCTCCAGCCACGCCTGGACGCCCTGCTCGTCCAGCGGGGCCTGGGTGCGTTCGACGGCCCCGGTCTTCTTGTCCTCCTTGGCGACGTAGAGCAGGCGCGCGCCGCCCGGTTCGGTGCCGAGGCCGATGTGGGTGAAGCCGCCCAGGGAGGTGGCGAGCTGGTAGACGGCGAGCTGCGGGTGTTCCTGGGAGGCGTCGCGGGAGACCGGGTTCTTGCCGGTCTTGATGTCGATCACGATGGGGCGGCCGTCCTCGTCGTGTTCGAGGCGGTCCACCCGGCCCCGGACCTGCAGCCACGGGCCGCCGTCGCGTTTGGGGACCTCCACGACCATCTCCTCCTCGACGGCCACCTGGGTCAGCTGGCTGCGGCTCATGGTCAGCCAGGCCAGGAACGTGTCCAGCATGCGTTCCACGCGCAGGCGTTCGCGACGCGAGAACCACGGGGCTCCTGCGTCCACGGCCGCCCAGGCCTCGTCGAGCTTCACGCGCAGCTGCGCCGAGTCGGCGCCTGAGGCGGCGGCCTGGGCGAGAGCGTGGACCAGGGTGCCGGTGACGGAGGCGAGCTCGGCCGGGTCCTGACCGCCGTGGCGTTCGACGACCCAGCGCAGCGGGCACTTCGTGATCACCTCGATGGTCGACGGCGTCACGCTGACCTTCTGCTCCTCCGTCCACAGCGCGTCCAATGTGGACACTTCGGCCACGCCGTACCAGGACTCCGGGTGCGCGCCCGGCACGTTCGCCTCGGCCAGGCGGGCGAGCTGGGCGGCCGCACGGGAGCGGCGCGACGGATCCTCGGCATCGGAGCAGACGACGCGGCGCAGTTCGCCGACCAGTTCGGCCAGCACCAGGCCGCGCTGGGGGCGGTGCAGCTTGCGTTCCTCCTCGGACGAGGACTCGATCTCGTCGAGGAAGCGCGACGGCTGTTCGTCCTCCCCGCGCACGGCGCTGATCAGCAGCTTCGAGCGGGCACGGGAAGCAGCGACCAGCAGCAGGCGGCGTTCCTCGGCCAGGATCGGGGCGACGGCGGACACCGACGGTTCGAGGCCGGCCAGCACGTCCACCATGCGTTCGACGCCCAGCACCGTGCCGCGCAGGCGCAGATCCGGCCAGCTGCCCTCCTGAACTCCCGGCACGGCAACGACTTCCCACTCACGACCGGCCGCGGAGTGGGCGGTCAGGACGGACACCGCCTCGCCCGTGGGAGCGGCGGCGGCCAGGGTGTCGCCGACGATCCGCTGGGACTCCAGGTAGTCCGCGAAGCCCGCCACGCCCGAGCCCGGCAGGCGGTCGACGTACTTCGCGGCCGCTTCGAAGAGCGCCACGATCGCGTCCAGGTCGCGGTCCGCCTGCATGCCCGGCATGCCGCGGCGGGCAGACTGCGCGACCCAGCGCTCCTGCAGGCCCGTCGCGGTCCAGAGGTCCCACAGGACGACCTCCACCGACTTGCCGGCCTCGATCGCCTTGCGCGCCAACGCCAGCAGGTGCGAGATCCGGCGGGCCGGCAGCGACTCCACGTCCTCCAGCGCCGCCAGGCGGTCGGGGGTCTCCACCACCTCGACCAGCAGCTCGCCGGAAGGACGGTCGCCACCCGCCGCCATCTCCAGACGACGCAGGCCACGGCGCAACCGGCGCAGCGCCAACGGATCCGCCCCGCCGTACGAGGACGACAACAGCATCGCCGCCGTGTCCTCGTCCAAAGAACCCGGCACGGCCGCCGCACGGACGAGAGCCAGCAGCGGGCGCACGGAAGGCTGCTGCGCCAACGGCAACTCGTCCGACTGCACCGCCACCGGTACGCCGGCGGCCAGCAGAGCCCGTTGCAGCACAGGCAGGGACAACGTCGCCGAACGCACGATGACGGCCATCTGCGACCACGGCACCTCGTCGGCCAGATGAGAGCGGCGCAGCTGGTCCGCCACCCACGTGGCCTCCTGCGCGGACGACGCGAGCAGCCGGACCTGCACGGACCCCTCGCCGTCGGCCGGCAGCACGGAACGCGCGGGAGAAGCACCGGGCAGCCGGGCGGCGAGGCGCGCCACCGCGTCCCGGATCTCCGGCATCATCCGGAACGACTGCGACAACACCACCGTGTCGCCCGGCACGTCCCGCAGGATCTCCGGCGAGGCGCCGCGGAACGTGAAGATCGCCTGGTCCGGGTCGCCCGCCAGGACGAACCGCGACGCTCCCGAACCCAGCGAGCTGATCAACGAGTACTGCATCGGGTCGAGGTGCTGCGCGTCGTCGACCAGCAGGTACCGCACCCGCCGCCGTTCGCCGAACAACAGCTCCTCGTCGTTCACGAACGCGGCATAAGCGGACGACACCAGCTCCGCGGCGTCGTAGGCGGGGGCGTAGGACGTCGCGGAGTCCATGCCGGACAGCAGGTTCACCGACTCGTACTGCTGCCCGAAGAGCCCGGCCGCCACCCACTCGTCGCGCCCGTGCTCCGCACCGAGCTCGACCAGGTCTTCAGGCCCCAGACCACGCTCGGCGGCCCGCAGCAGCAGGTCGCGCAGCTCGTGCGCGAACCCCGGCAGCTCCAGCGCGGGCCGCAGCCGCTCCGGCCAGTTCGACGCGCCCAGTTCGGCGTCACCGGCCAGCAGCTCGCGCACCATCGCGTCCTGGTCAGGCCCGGACAGCAGCCGGGGCGGCGGCTCGCCGGCCAGCACCGCCTGGTTGCGCAACACCGCGAACGCGTACGAGTGGACAGTCCGCACGAGAGGCTCGCGGATCGTGGACAGTCGCCCGGTCAGCAACCGCGTGATGTGCGCCCGCAACGCGACGGACGCGCGCCGGTTCGCCGTCAGCACCAGCACGTTCTCCGGCGAGGCCCCCTCCTCCAGCACGACGTGCGCGGCCAGCTCGGCCAGCAGCGTCGTCTTCCCGGTCCCCGGACCACCCAGCACCCTCAGAAAGCCCGGCTGACCGAACACCCGCTGGGCAGCCGCGTCCCACCGGGGACGCGGGCGCGTCTCCGGCTTCCTGCGGACCAGCTGCGGTGGAAGTGCCACGCCTCGATTTCACCACGCGGCACCGACAAGATCGGCGACGCCCGCCAGGCGGTCCGCATGCGGATTTCGTCTACCTTCTTGACAGAGAGAGGTGGTCTAGTCCATTTTTGAAGACGTTGTGAGCCCCCTCACTGCCAGCTCCGCCGCCCTGGACCGAGCAGTTCTTGGAGGACTGATGAAGCGGTTCCTCGTCGGCGCAGTCGCTGCCGCGTGCACGGCGATGCTGCTGCCCACGGCCGCGCAGGCTGCCGTCAACCCGGTGCTCGCGGCCCCCTACCTCTACCAGTGGGGCAGCCAGCCCAACCCGACGTCGGTCATGCAGCAAACGGGTATCAAGTCGTTCACCCTCGCGTTCATCCTCAGCGACGGCGGCTGCAACCCGAAGTGGGACGGCAACCGGTCGCTGACCGGATCCGACAAGACCCTGATCAACAACATCCGCGCGGCCGGCGGTGAGGCCGTCCCGTCGATCGGCGGCTGGTCCGGCAACAAGCTCGGCCAGAAGTGCTCGAGTGCCAGCGCGCTCGCCGGCGCCTACCAGAAGGTGATCGACGCCTACGGACTCAAGGCGATCGACATCGACATCGAGGCGCAGGAGTTCGAGAACAACACGGTCCAGGACCGCGTGCTCGGCGCGTTGAAGATCATCAAGCAGAACAACGCGGGCGTGAAGGTCGTCATCACCATGCCGACCGAGGCCACCGGCCCGAACTCGTGGGGCAAGCGCCTGGTCACCCGCTCCAAGGACCTCGGCGCGCCGATCGACACGTTCGCGGTCATGCCGTTCGACTTCGGCAGCGGCGGTGACATGGCCGCCAAGACCAAGAGCGCGGTCGACGGCCTGAAGAACCACATCAAGTCCACGTTCGGCCTCTCCGACGACGCGGCCTACCGGCGCAGCGGCCTCTCCTCGATGAACGGCAAGACCGACACCGGCGAGACCGTCACCCCGGCGAACTTCAAGTCGATCGTCGACTGGGCAAACACGAAGCACCTGTCCCGCGTCTCGTTCTGGGCGGTCAACCGGGACAAGGGCAACTGCGGCGGCATGAGCGACTCGTGCAGCGGCATCAACCAGGGAACCTACGAGTTCACGAAGACGCTCGCAGGCTTCAAGGGCTGACAGACTCCTCCGGTGGCCGGACGTGACCCCGACCCCGTCCGGCCACCGGGGTTCCAAGCCTCCGCATCCCGCGGCACAGAGGGAGCGGGCGCCGAATCCGGCGCCCGCTTCACCTGTCTTCGAGCCTCTTGAGGAAGTCTCCCGGTTCGACGGCCACACCGAAGTGGGGGCCGGTCGCGAAGTCCGCACCCGCCGCGCGCCACCAGGAAGCCTGCTCCGCGCTGCCGATCCCGTCGACCGCCACCGTCACGCCCGCTCCTCGCACGATCGGCATCAACGCCGTCACGTAAGGGGATCGGCGCTCGACGAGGCTGCGCGCCACCCGCACCGACTTCACCGGCAGGTCGGACACGGCGGACGGATCCAGCGGTCCGAGGCCGAAGTCGTCGAGCCCCATGTGAACGCCCATGTCCGCCAGCGTGCCCAGGTTGTCCGCCGCGTCGGTCACCAGCAGCACCTCGGCCGGCATGCTGACCGCCAGATCCGCTGGCGTCAGACCGGTCTCCTCGAGCACGCTCACCACGCGTGACACCAGGTCCGCGTCGGTCGACTGGTGCGCGGTGAGCCGCACGACCAGCGCCCGGTCGAGCTGACCGCGCTGCCGCCACCACGCCGACTGCCCGCCCGCGACCCGCATCAGCCACTCGCCGAGCGGCAGGACCAGTCCGGTCGCCTCGGCCAGCTCCGCGCACCTGTCGTGGCCCAGCGTCCCGGCGTCCGGCCGCTCCCAGTGCCACACCGCCTCGACACCGCTGACCTCACCGTCGACCAGTCGCACGATCGGCCGGTACCGCACGGTGATCTCGCCGTTCTCCCACGCGGACGGCATCGCCATCGCCACCGCGTGGTCACGGTGGTCCTCGGCGTCCTGACCGGCGTGGAACACCTCCCATTGACCGCGCCTGCGCACCTTCGCCCTGCGCAACGCCGTGTCCGCCGCACGCAGCACGTCGACCGGTTCGGCATCCGCGGGAGGCCGGTGCACCACGCCCGCGCTCACTGACACCGCCAGCCCGTGACCGTCCAAAAAGGTCGGTTCGAGCAGCAGGTCGTCGTTGATGCTCCTCATGATCGTGCCGATGTCCGGTGTGGTCGCCTTGTTCTCCAGCAGGACGCCGAACTCGTCGCCGTCGAACCTGGCGACCATGGCCTTCTCGCTCGCGAGCAGCACCGTCAACCGCTGTGCGACGTGTTGCAGCAGCCGTTCGGCGACCCTGCCGCCGAAGCTGTTGCACACCATGCCGAACGCGTCGAGGTCGAGGTGGAAGATCGTGACGCCGTGCTCAGGATCGGCCTTGCGCAGCGTGGTCTCCAGCTGCGTGGTGAAGTACTGGCGGTTCGGCAGCCCGGTCAGCACGTCGTGCAGCGCCTGCCGCTTGAGCTCGCTCTGCAACAGCTCCAGCTCGGTGCCGTCCTCGACCACCACGACGAAGTGGCTGGGTTCGTCGTCCGCGCCGCGCAACAGCGACGCCGTCAACGTCAGCCGCGCCGCGTCACCGTCCTTGCGCAGCATCCGCTGCGACTGCCGGATCCGTTCCGCGCCACCGCCGAGCAGCTCCTTCATCGCCTCGCGCAGCATCTCGGCGAAGCCGGGCTCGATGAGGTCGGCCAGCTCAGTCCCGACCAGTTCCTCCTGGGCGTACCCGAGGATGTCGCCGACCGCCGCGTTCGTCCTGAGCAGCCGCCCTTCGAGGTCGGCGATCAGCACACCGTTGGTGGACGACGTGACGACCTCGTTGAAGCGCGCCTCGCTCTCCTTGAGATTCCAGTTGGCGTCGCGCACCGCCTTGAGCAACGACTTCTGCAGGCTTTCCTGCTGTGCCAGCACGGACTCGGTGTTGGCCTTGAGGAAGCCGCTCGCGAGTGCGCCGACCAGAAGCGCGATCCGTTCCGAGTACCGGTCGACTGGCTGGAACTCCGGCAGCGCGTGCAGGCCCTTGCCGAGCACCTCCGAGGTGCACCGCAGCCCGAGGTGCCCCAGGTATCCGAGCCTCGCCAGCTCCTCGCCGGCCTTCTCCGCCGCGGTGGTGGTGAACGATTCCTCGTGCAGCATCGCGCACAGAGCGTCCAGCCGGATGCCCAGTTCCTCGTCGAGCACGTCGCGGCCCATCGGGATCGCCACTGCGCTGAGCAGGCGGTACGACCATTTCCGGGCGAGCGTCAGCCGCGCCCGGGCAATGTCCTGAGGCGAGGGCGTGACGGCTGGTATTCGACTCGGGTTGAACATTCGGGGTTGCCTCGCAATGGGCTCAGATGCACGGCATCTTACCCACACACGGTCAGTCTCTTCTCGACCGACTGTGTGAATCAGGACCCCTCGATCGAGATTTCTATGGCTTTCGTGCGACCGCAGCGTAAGCAAGCCTGTTGATCGCCGGATCACTGGAGATGTCCCCCGGTCCGGAGGTCCGCCATTCGGCGAATGTGACGAGTCCCGGCTCGACCAGCTCGAAATCACCGAAGAACGCGGCGATCTCGTCCTTGCTGCGCTCGACGACCTGGTCCCCGCCCGCGCTGTTGATGCCTTTGGCCGCGGTCCTGACGCCCTCGTAGTCGTGGTCGTCGGCGAAGTGCGTGATCGTCAGGTAGCTCCCGCTGGGCAGCGCCTCGCGGTAGTGCTTGAGCAGCCCCCACGGATCGGCCTCGGTCGGCACCCAGTGCAGCATCAGCAGCATGAGCAGCCCGATCGGTTCGTCGAAGTCCAGCAGGCCCACCTCGGGGCTGTTCAGGATGCTGTCCGGGTCCCGCAGGTCGGCCTGCAGCACGCGGACGCTGTCGTTGCCCGCGAGGATGAGCTCGCTGTGCGCGACGGCCACCGGGTCGCGGTCGACGTAGACGACCTTGCACGCCGGGTCTTCCGCCTGCGCGACCTCGTGCACGTTGGCCACGGTGGGGATGCCGGAGCCGATGTCGAGGAACTGGCGCACACCCTGCGCGACCATGAACCGCACCGCGCGGCCGAGGAACGCCCTGTTGACCCTGGCCGCACTGCGCGCGTGCGGCATCACGGCCTCCATCCGGTCGCCCGCGAGGCGGTCCACCGCGAAGTTGTGCGCGCCGCCGAGCATGTAGTCGTACAGCCTCGCCGCACTCGGAACGGAGACGTCGACGCTCTGTGGAACCCAGTTCCGCTCGTCACCCACGACGACCACCTCATCAGGTTGTGGACGCACAAGCTTAGGCAGGCACGAAGTGCGCGCGACTAGTCCACAGGTGTGAACGCACGCCACCCGATCGGGCACTGTCACTCTGGGCCGAACGACTCCTAAGGTTGGCCGTCTCTTTCCACGTCGCGAGGAGCGATGATGTCTGTCCCGGTGGCGCCCGGCAGGCTGCCATTTCTCGGGCACACTCTGCCGTTGCTGCGGAAAAGATTCGAGTTCACTGCGAATTTACGAGGTCAGGGCGATCTGGTCGAAATCTACCTCGGCCCAATGCGCACGTTATTCGTGACCAGCCCGCAGTTGATGCACCAGGTGTTGGTCACCGATGCGCCCAAGTTCCACAAAGGGCGAATGTTCGACAAGTTCCGCCCGTTCATGGGCAACGGGCTGGTGATGTCGAACGGCCCGTTCCACCAGCGCCAACGCAGGATGATGCAGCCGGCGTTCCACCGCGACCGGATCGCGGGCTACGCGAACACCATGGTCCGCGCGACGCGGGAACTGGTGGACGGCTGGCGGCCCGGCGAGGTGCGGCGGATCGAGGAGGACGTGCAGGGCCTCGCCGTCACGATCGTCGGTGAGGCGCTCTTCTCGACCGAGATCGGCGAACGCGCCGTCGACGAGGCCCGCCGGTCGATCTTCGTGATCGTCAAGAACGGCATCGTGCGCGCGCTCTCACCGGGGTTCGTCGAGAAGCTGCCCATCCCGGCCAACCGCGAGTTCGACGCCGCGATCGACCGGATGCGCGCGATCGTGCAGGAGGTCATCGCGAGCTGGCGGGTAGACGGCACCGATCAGGGCGACCTGTTATCGATGCTGATGCTGGCCAGGGACGAGGCCGGCGAGCCGATGACCGACGAGCAGGTCTTCGACGAGGTCATCACGCTGCTGTCGGCCGGCATCGAGACCACCGCGCTGGCGCTGGCGTGGATCTTCCACGAGATCGCCGCCAACCCCGCCGTCGAGCAGCGCGTGCTGGCCGAGCTCGACGAGGTGCTGGCCGGGCGTCCCGTGTCGTTCGAGGACGTGCCGAAGCTGACCTACGTCGCCCAGGTCGCGAACGAGGTGCTGCGCAAGTACTCGCTCTGGCTCCTCATGCGCCGCGTGGCCGAGGAGGTCGAGCTGGGCGGCGTCCGCCTGGCCCCCGGCACCGAGCTGATCATCAGCCCGCACGCGATGCACCACAACCCGGTGCACTATCCCGATCCCGAGCGCTTCGACCCGGACCGCTGGACGCCCGAACGCGCCCGGCTGCTGCCCAAGGGCGCGTTCGTCCCGTTCGGCGGCGGCATCTACCAGTGCATCGGCAACCACTTCGCGCTCACCGAGATCGTCATCGCGGTGGCGTCCGTCTGCGCCCGCTACCGGTTGGTCCCCGACCGGCCCGTGCGCACCAAGTTCACCAACGCCGTCTACCCCCTCGGCCTGATGATGAAGGCCGTTCCCCGCTAGTTGGAGGTTGTTCCCCCATGCGTCTCCGTCGGCTCTGTGCCGTCGCAGTGCTCGCATTGCTCGGTACCGCGCCCCTCCCGGCGAACGCGGCCGAAATCAGCTGTCAGGACGTGTACACACCGGTCAGCTCCGGCCTCACCCAGCAGACCATGTACGGCAAGCTGTGCGTCCCCGAGGGCGCGAGAACGGTCCAGGTCCTCGTTCCCGGCGCCACCTACACCAGCGCGTACTGGGACATCCCGGTCCAGCCCGACGTCCGCTCCGTCCGGCTGGCGATGAACCACGCCGGCATCGCCACCATGACCGTGGACCGGATCGGCACCGGCAAGAGCAGCAAGCCGCTCAGCCTGCTGATCACCGTCACCAGCCAGGCCGAAGCGGTGCACCAGGTGGTGCAACGGATGCGCGCGCAGTTCCAGAAGGTGCTCCTGGGCGGTCACTCGCTCGGCTCCGTGGTCACGATCGTCGAGGCGGCGACGTACCACGACGTCGACGGGGTGCTGATCACCGGCATGACCAACCAGTGGGACTACATCAAGGCGTTGCCCGCGATCGCCAGCTCGATCCCGGTCATGCTCGACCCGCGGCTGAGCCGTCTCGGCCTGGACCCCGGCTACCTGACGACGGTGCCGGGATCCCGCTACGCCAGCTTCCACAAGCCGGGCCCGCTGAACTCCACCGTGATCGACTACGACGAGTCCACAAAGGACGCCTTCGCGGCGGGCGAACTGGTGACGACACCGCTGATGGTGAACATCGTGATCCCGGCCAGCCGCAACATCACCGCGCCGGTCATGAGCGTCCAGACGACGGCGGACTACTTCTGCGGCACTCCGCCGCTCGGCTCCGACTGCTCCTCGAGCGAGGCGCTGGCCGCGTCCGAGAGGCCGTTCTACGCGCGGGCGCCGAAGGTGGACGCGTTCGTCGTCACCGGCTACGGCCACTGCTTCAACTTCGCACCCGACTCGGACCGCTACCACCGGGTCGTCGTGGGGTGGCAGCGCAGCATTTAGACGTACTGAAAACAGAGTTCAGGAACGCGGGTGGGTAGGCCTGCGAGTGCGGTGTGGCCGCAGTGGTGATTGCAGGTGTGCAGCCACCGCGGCCCGATCGAGGTAGGCCAGCCGCGCCAAGCCGAACCGGGTCAGCACACGGTGCACGGTGGAAGGCACCAGGCACAGCAGGAAACGCTATCCGGGCCGGTCCCCACCGCCGAGTCAGGCGGACCTTGATGATCCGCCGCTCGATCCGGATCGGGGTACGGCCCGGCCTCGTGTGCGGACGCGATGATCGATCGGCCAGACGCAGCCGGCCCGCCGGAGTCAGCGGTGCGTTGGCGTGGATCACGAGGGGCCTCCATTGGTCGGTGTAGACGTCGCAATCCACACCGGACCCGGAGGCCCTCATTCCAAGATCATCCGACCAGGTGCCGAACCGTTCTCAACCTCTGCGGTCAGTACACCTAGTCCCTGAGGTTCTTCAGGAACTCGCCCGCGTCCAGCGGGGACCCGAAGTGGGCGCCGATCGCCAGGTCGGCGCCCGCTTCCGTCCACCACTTCGCCTGCTCGGCGGTCTCGATGCCGTCCACGCAGAGGTTCACGCCCAGCTCGTGCACGGCCGGGATCAACGCGGCCGAGCGCACGTCCTGACGCCGCACCAGGTCCTTCGGCACCAGCACGGACACGACCGGCAGCTCCGAGAGCCACGCCAGGTCCCGCGGCCCGAGCCCGAAGTCGTCGAGCGCGATCCGGATTCCCATGTCCGCCAACGTGCCCAGGTTCTCGGCCGCGTCGGCCACGCCCAGCACGCAGACCGGCATGGACAACGTCAGCCGCTCGTGCGGCATCCCGGTCTCCTCGATCACCTTCGTCACGCGCGACACCAGGTCCGCGTCGGTCGACTGGTGCCGGGTGAGCCGGACGCCGAACTGCTGGTCGAGCTCACCGCGCTGACGCCACCACTGGGCCTGGCCGGCCGCGATCCTGATCAGCCACTCGCCCATCGGCAGGATCAGGCCCGTCGAGTCGGCGAGCGCGGCGCTGTTGTCGGAGAGTTCCCAGTGCAGCACGGCTTCGACGCCCGCCAGCTCACCGGTCGCGAGCACGCGGACTGGCTGGTAGGTCACGCCGATGTCGCCCTGCTCCCACGCTCCCGGCATCACCACGGCGAGGGCGGCGTCGCGCCGGTCCGCGGTGTCCTGGTTGCTGTGGAACAACTCCCACTGGCCGCGCTGGTCCTTCTTGGCCTGACGCAACGCCAGGTCCGCCATGCGCAGCAGCTCCGTGGGCTCCACGTCGGGTGACGGCCGGTCGACGACACCCGCGCTCACCGAGACCGCGAGGCCGTGGTCGTCCAGGTAGAACGGGTCGGCCAGGTCGGCGTTGATCGTGGCCATCGTCGTCGCGACGTCCGGCGTCGAAGCCGTGTTCTCCACGACGATGCCGAACTCGTCGCCGTCGAACCGCGCGACCATCGCCTGCTCGCGCGACATCAGCCCGCGCAGCCTGCGTGCCACGTGCTGCAGCAGTTTCTCGCCCACGCGGCCGCCGAGGCTGTTGCACACCAGGCCGAACGCGTCGAGGTCGAGGTGGAAGATCGTCACGCCGAACTCGGGGTCGGCGCGGCGCAGCACGGTTTCCAGGTGCGTGGTGAAGAACTGGCGGTTCGGCAGGCCGGTGAGGACGTCGTGCAGCGACTGCCTGCGCAATTCTCCTTGCAACAAAGCAAGTTCTGTGTCGTCGTCGGCGATCACGAGGACATGACTGGCTTTGCCCTCGTCGTCGCGCAACAGTGACGCCGTCAGCGTCACCTTGGCGAACTCCCCGTCTCCGCGCACGAGCTGCATCGGTTCGCGCTCGAACTCGTCGCGCTCGGCGAGCACCCGTTCCATCATCTCGCGGAACACCACGATCGAGGTCGGCGCGATCAGTTCCACCAGTCTGGTGCCCTGTTCCGGGTGGTGGCTGAGGATCTCGCCGATCGCGTCGTTGCTCCAGGCCAGCCGTCCGTCGAGGCCGACGATCAGAACGCCGTTGGTCGACGAGGACGCGAAGCCCTCGAACTTCGCCTCGCTGTGCCGCTGGTCCCGTTGCGCGTCGTGGGCGGCCTTGAGCAACGACCGCTGCATGCTCTCCTGCTGGTCCAGGATCGAGCGGGCACGCGCGGCGGTGAAACCACACGCCAGCGCACCGATTCCGCCGACCACGCGGACCGTGAGCTGGTCCGTCGCGCGGAACTCCTCCAGCGCCAGCAAGCCTTTGCCGAGCACGTCGACCGTGCGTTTCAACCCGGGCTCGTTGACGTAGCCGAGAGCGACGAGTCGCTCGCCCACCTCCTCGAACGGGGCAGGGTCGAACGGCTCGCTGTGCAGCGCCGCACACAACGCGTCGAGCTGGGCGGCCAGTTCAGCGTCCAGCTCGTCTCTGCTCAGCGCGACGACGATGACGCTGCTGAGCAGGTAGCTCCACTTGCGCGACAAGGCTTCTCGCGCGCGGACGGCGGCGGTGTCCGAGGGTGGAGCGGCATCGGGTCTTCGGTTCGGTTTCGTCATTCCCGTTGCCCTGTATGGGTTGAAGAGTGTCCGGCAGTCTACCTACCGGCAGTCGACGCCCACTGCGCCGACGGAGTGAACCTCCGACACTACAGGGTGGTTTCAGTCCTTACGACCCACCCCGGCGTACAAGAACATGTTCATGGACACCTCGTCCGCGATGTCACCGGGCCCGTCCGGCCGCCACTCACCGCACCCCACGAGGCCCGGTTCGACCAGCTCGAACCCGTCGAACAACGCGCTGACCTGCTCGTGCGTGCGCATGTGCATCTGGTCCGCGCTCTTGCTCCGGTTCACCACCGCGGCGGCCTGGTCGACGCTTTCGTCGATCTGGTCCTTCGCCACGTGCGTCATCGCGACGAAGCTCCCGGCGGGCAACGCGTCGCGATAGGTGGCGACGAGCTTGCGCGGGTCGTCCTCGTCCGGCACCCAATGCAGCATGAGCAGCATCAACAGGCCGATCGGCTCGTCAAGGCGCAGCAGGCTTTTCACCTCGGGACTCGACAGCACGGCGTCCGGTTCGCGCATGTCGGCCTGCACAATTGCAGCATTTTCGTTGTCGGACAACATCAATCGGCTGTGCGCTACGGCAACGGGATCCTTGTCGACGTAGACGATTCGCGCAGCCGGGTCGCGTTGCTGTGCGACCTCGTGCACGTTCATGACCGTCGGGATGCCCGACCCGATGTCGAGGAACTGACGAACTCCCTGGTCCATCAGGAAGTTCACCGCGCGACCGAGGAACCGCCGGTTGAGCCGGGCGACGCTGGGCAGCCCCGGTACGAGCTTCTCGATCTGCGAACCGACCTGCCGGTCAGCGGCGAAGTTGTGAGCGCCGCCGAGGATGTAGTCGTAGACGCGGGCCATGCTCGGCACGGTGGTGTCGATGCCGAGGGGCACCCAGTTCTGGGTCTCAGCCACGCTGCACCTCTCGCGAGTTCGGGCTGGAGCGGTTCGGGATGACGCACGAGCCTAGTCACCCACGCGCCGTATGCGTTGAACCATCAGAGTGACCCAGAACCACCCGATCAGGCACTGTCGTATTCCTCCAAACGGCTCCTAGGGTGGTCCGTCCCCATCCGGCCCAACTCTTCAGGAGTCTGGATGCCCGTCCCGGTGGCTCCACGCCGCTGGCCGTTACTAGGGCACACCCCGGCGATGCTCACCCAGCGCGCCAAGTTCACCGACGCGCTGCACGAGCACGGCGACGTCGTGCGCCTTGATCTGGGCCCGCTGCACGCCTTCTTCGTCACCTCTCCCGCGCTGACCCACGAAGTCCTTGTCTCCCAAGGGTCGAAGTTCCGCAAGGGCGCGATGTTCGACAAGTTCCAGCCGTACCTCGGCACCGGCCTGCTGCTGTCGAACGGCGAGTTCCACCTGCGACAGCGCCGGCTGATGCAGCCGGCGTTCCATCGGGAACGGATTGAAGCGTATGCCTCGACGATGGCTCGTGCTGCTTCTTCGCTGGCTGCGCGCTGGCAACCAGGTGAGATCCGCACCATCGAGAACGACATGCAGGAGCTCGCGGTCACGATCGTCGGCGAGACGCTCTTCTCGACCGAGATCGGCCGGCTCGCGGTCGAGGAGGTCCGCCGGTCCATCTTCACCGTCATCCAGCAGGGCATGATCCGCGCCCTCTCCCCGTCGTTCGTCGAAAAACTCCCGATACCGGGCAACCGCGAGTTCGACGCGGCCATCGCCCGGATGAAAGCCGTTGTCCTGCAAGTGATCGAAAGCTGGCGCGCCGACGGCACCGACCACGGCGACGTCCTCTCGATGCTGCTCTTAGCGGGCATGACCGACCAGCAGACCTACGACGAGGTCCTCACCCTGCTGACCGCCGGCATCGAGACCACCGCGATAGCCCTGGCCTGGTCCCTCTACGAAGTGGGCCACACCCCGTCGATCGAGCAACGCCTGCAGGCCGAGCTGGACTCGGTGCTCGGCTCCCGCCCGGTGACCTTCGCCGACGTCGACAAGCTCGTCTACACAGGACAGATCGTGCAGGAGACCCTGCGCCGCTACCCGATCTGGTTCGTGATGCGCCGAACCCTGACCGAAGTCCAGCTGGGCGACGTCACCCTCCCACCAAACACCGAAGTGATCGTCAGCCCCCACGCCCTGCACCACGACGAGCGCTACTTCCCCGCCCCCGAGCGCTTCTCCCCGGACCGCTGGACACCTTCCTTCACCTCCGGTCTCCCGCGCGGCGCCTTCATCCCGTTCGGCGGCGGCAACCGCCAATGCCTCGGCAACACCTTCGCCCACACCGAGATCGTCATCACCCTCGCCACCATCGCGAGCCGCTGGCGTCTCACCCCCACCCGCCCAGCGCGCGTGAAGTTCACATCCGCCCCGTACCCAGTCGGCCTGCAGATGAAGGCCGTCCCCCGCAACTAGTTGGAGGTAGTACCCCCATGCGTTTCCGCCGCCTGTGCGCCGCGGCCCTGCTAGCCACCACAACTCTGCTCGCCCCACCACCAGCCTCGGCCGCCACCACCTGCCAGGACGTCACCTACCCGGTCCGCATAGGCCTGACCCCACTGGTGACCTCACAAGAAGCCATCGCCGGCAGACTCTGCACCCCAGCAGGCGCCACCACGATCCAGGTCCTGATCCCCGGCGGCACCTACGACCGCACCTACTGGAACGTGGGCTTCGAACCGGCAACCCACTCCTTCACCCAGGCCCAGAACACCTCAGGTATGGCCACCCTGGCCCTGGACCGCCTGGGCACCGGCAAGAGCTCCAAGCCCCTGAGCGCCCTGGTAACCGCCGCAACCCAGGCAGCCGCAGTCCACCAGGTAATCCAAACCCTGAAGCCGCGCTTCTCGAAGGTGATCGTCGCGGGCCACTCCATCGGCTCCGCCATGGCCCTGATCGAAGCAGGCACCTGGCGCGACGTGGACGGCGTCCTGGTAACCGGCTTCACCCACAAGATGAACTACACAACCGTCATCCCAGTACTGGCCAACATGATCCCAGCGGGCCTGGACGTCGGCTACCTCACCACGATGCCGAACACCCGCTACAACTCGTTCCACAAACCGGGCCCACTGATCACCGGCGCCATCTCCTACGACGAGTCCACCAAGGACGTCTTCGCCGCAACAGAAGCCGTGGACACCATCCTCCTCAACACCGTGATCATCCCGATCTCCCGCAACATCAACGTCCCGGTGATGCTCGTACTGGGCAACGACACCCACTTCTGCAGCTCCGGCCTCCCTCTGATGGGCAGCGACTGCTCCTCCCCAGCAGCCCTGAAGGCAGACGAGTCCCCGTTCTACCCGTCCACCCCAAGCCTCAACACCTACATCCTCAACGGCTACGGCCACTCCATCAACTACGCCCCGAACGCCCCCAACTACCACGCCGCAGTAGCCACCTGGGCAAAGTCCATCTAGCTAAACTCACCGCATGGACGAAGAGATCCACGAGCGAATCCGCGACTTCATCAAGGCCATCCCACGCGGACGAGTCGCCACCTACGGCGACATCGCTGATCTCGCCAAGGCCCCGTCGCCACGGCTGGTCGGCCGCATCCTGAACGAAGACGGCCACGACCTGCCGTGGCAACGCGTCCTCAAAGCCGACGGCACCTGCGCCCCCCACCTGCGCGACACCCAACTACAAATGCTGCACGAAGAGGGCGTCCCCAACCTGGACGGCAAGGTGAACCTGCGCGAATACCGCTGGGAAGCTGCCCGCAAGGAAGAACTACCGGGCCTCTGGTAACCCACACACCCACACGGCACGGCAACGGCGACGACGAGCCCCAGCGCGCGCATCGAGCAAGCCCAATCGCCCCGAGGCCGAAGGCGAGGCGACCTGAAGGCGAAGCCGAGGCAATGGCGACGCCGAAGGCGAGCTGCTTGTCCCGTGCGCTTCGGGTGGGGTCCCGTCACGAGTCGTGCCTCAGCTCTTGCCGCGCCGAGGAGGGGGTGTCAAACGGACCCCACGCTTTTCGTCCGTTTGACACCCCCTCCTCGGTGTGGCTCGCTCTGGCCCGGCTTGGGACGGGATCCCACCCGGACCGCACCACCTACGCAACAGGCAGCCGCCGAAAGCAACAGGCGTGCCATCAACCCGCAAGCGGCGCTGGCCGGTCTTTGATCAGATTGGCGGGGTCCGGGGCGGAGCCCCGCGCCCTAAACAGGACACGCCCAGAGCAAGGCGACCACCCACCCGGTCGCGAAACGCACGGAACGTGACTCGCTCAATGCAACGCGCCCCACCCACAAAGCCGCGTCCCTCAAGCCGTCCTCAACACCCCAACACGAGCCTCGTAGTACCTACGCACCAACACATCAACCAAAAGCGGATGCGCCCCAACAGGTTCAGAAACCAAATCCGCCCCACACCCAGCAAGCGCCCCATGAAACGCCCCAGGCGCCAACAACCAGGAAGCAACAACCACCCGCCGCCCCCGCCCAAGCGCTGGCCCCTGCCCCCGAACCCGCTCCCGAACCTCCGAAACAACATCAACAACCCGAGGCACAGCAGTAGCCACATACCCCACAGCAGAAGCCCCCAACAACCCCGCAGCCCGCCGAACATCAGCAAGCGCCCGCGAATCAGAAGACCCAGCAGCCGCGAGAACCAAGACATCCCCACGCCGAAACCCAGCCTCAACCAACCGATCCCGAACAGCCGGCACCGCATCCACCCCAACAGGCGAGGTCAGCACCACATCCGACCGTTCCCCGATCTGCTCAGGAATATCAACCCGAACGTGATACCCAGCAGCCAGGAACGCCGGCACCACAACACAGGGACCATCCACAACAGACCGAACGTCGGGTTGCCGAACATCGGCATAAGCAACCTCAACGGGAACATCCACCCGAGCCTGCACCATCGAAGCAACCTCAGAACAAACCACACCCCCACGAGGATCCCGAGTCCCGTGGAACGCCAACACCAGCTTCATGCAGGCTCCATAGCAAGTCGATACCCACGCTTCACAACGGTGCACACCATCTGCGGCGACCCCAACGCGGTCCTCAACCGCCCAATAGCAGTCTCCACGGCGTGTTCCTCACCCCCAGAAGGCAAGGCAGCCAACAAATCCTGCCGAGAAACCACCCGCCCACGAGCAGCCACCAGAGTCCGCAACACAGCCATAGGCGCAGGAGCAACGGGCCGCAGTTCTCCGTCGATCACCACAGCCTGAGCCCGCATCTCCAGATCGAACGACGCGATCCGCAACCGAGTGGCCCGGGCGGGCAACTCCACCGCCAGCTCCCGAACCATCGACCCGATCCGGGACCGAGCGGGTTGCACGACAGGAATCCCGGCAGCCACCAGGGGCCCAGCCGTGATCGCCCCGACCCCGACCACCAGAACGTCCCGGCGCAACGCCGAAACCAATGCGCCGTGGTCCGGAGCCGTGCGCAACACCGAAGACGCAGCCGGCGCACTGGTGAACGTCAAAGCATCCACCTGCCCGGCCAGCACCGCCTCGATCAACCGGTGCAACGGCCCGATGTCAGCAGGCGGCTCCCACCGGTAAACAGGAATCTCCACGACGTCGGCACCGGCCGCGATCAGGGTGTTCACGAAGTCCGGCAACGGCTCACCGTGCAGCTGAACGGCGACCCGCTTGCCCGACACACCCATCCGCAACAGGTACTGCAGCAGCTCGGCGTTCGACTCGGACGTCGGCGACCAGGTCTCGACCAGCCCGGCCGCTCGCACCGCACCCTTGGCCTTGGGCCCGCGCGGCAACACCACGGCACCCTCGAGCGCACGGTGCAGACGAGCGGCCAGACCCCACCCCTCGGCGGCTTCGAACCATCCGCGGAACCCGATCGCGGTGGTGGCCACGACGACGTCGACGGGCGACGACACCAGCTCCAGCGTCGCCGCGTGCAAGGTCGCGTCGTCCGGCAACGGCACGATTCGCAGGGCGGGCCCGTGCAGCACGGACGCGCCCTTGCGTTCCAGCATGGCGATGAGCTCGTCGGCGCGACGGGCCGCGGTGACGCCGATGGTGAAGCCCGCCAACGGTTCGGTCATGTCAGCTCCACGACGCCGTCACGCACGCGCACCTGATGCACCGCGACCGAGACGGCGGGCTCGTCCAGGCATTTGCCGGTGGCCAGCTCGAACGCCTGCTTGTACACCGGCGACACCACGACGGGAACACCGCCGCGATCGCCCACGATGCCGCGGGACAGCACCGCGGCGCCGCTGAACGGGTCGATGTTGTCCAACGCGTGCAACGATCCGTCGGCGGTCAGGAACACCGCCACCTGCGAGCCGTCGGGCAGCAAAGCCGCCACACCCTGCTCCGGACGCAACACCTCAAAGTCACAGACGACGGTCACCTGACGACCTCCGGAATCCCGAGCTGGACAGGAACGCGCTGACCACGCTCAGCGCGGAACGAGATCGTCGGATCCGGCGTGCCCGGCGCGTTCACGAACGACGTGAACCGAGCCAGCTTCTCCGGGTCCTCCAGCACACCACGCCACTCGTCGGCGTAGTCCGAGACGTGCGACGCCATCGCGGCTTCGAGGTCGGCGCAGATGCCGAGCTTGTCCTCCACCACGACCTCGCGCAGGTGGTCGAGGCCGCCGTCGAGCCCTTCAAGCCACACGGACGTGCGCTGCAACCGGTCCGCGGTGCGGATGTAGAACATCAGGAACCGGTCGATGATCCGAATCAGCTCCTCGGTGTCCACATCGGACACAAGCAGGTCGGCGTGACGCGGCGTGAAGCCGCCGTTGCCGCCCACGTAAAGGTTCCAGCCGTTCTCGGTGGCGATGACACCGAAGTCCTTGCTACGCGCTTCAGCACACTCGCGCGCGCAACCCGAGACGGCGGACTTGAGCTTGTGCGGCGAACGCAGGCCGCGGTAGCGCAGCTCCAGCTCGATCGCCAGCCCGACCGAGTCCTGCACGCCGTAACGGCACCAGGTCGTGCCGACGCAGGACTTCACCGTGCGCAACGCCTTGCCGTACGCGTGACCCGACTCGAAACCGGCATCCACCAGCCGGCGCCAGATCTCCGGCAGCTGGTCGACAGTGGCGCCGAACAGGTCGATGCGCTGACCGCCGGTGATCTTGGTGTAAAGACCGTAGTCGCGGGCCACCTCGCCGATGACGATCAGCTTCTCCGGCGTGATCTCACCGCCGGGGATGCGCGGCACGACCGAGTACGTGCCGTTGCGCTGCAGGTTCGCCAGGAACTTGTCGTTGGTGTCCTGCAACGAGGCCTGGCTCTCGCCCAGGATGTGCCCGTTGCCGAGCGACGCGAGGATCGAGGCCACGGCAGGCTTGCAGATGTCGCATCCACGTCCGGTGCCGTGCTTCTCGATCAACGAGGTGAAGGTCGTCAGGCGAGTCGCCCGAACGATCTCGAACAGCTCCGCGCGTGAGTACGTGAAGTGCTCGCACAACGCCTTGGACTGCTCGACACCGCATTCGGTCAGCAGCTTCTTCAGCATCGGCACGCACGAGCCACAACCCGTACCGGCCTTGGTGCACGCCTTGAGCTCGGCGATGTCGCACGCGACACCGGACTGGATCGCGTCGGTCACCGTCTGCTTGGTCACCGCGTGACACGAGCACACCTGTGCGTCCGCGGGCATCTCGACGTCGACAGCGCCACCCGGCTGCAACAGGGCCGCCGGAACTTCCTTGCCCACCAACGGCCGCAGCGACAGGTACGACGAAGCGTCGCCGACGAGCACGCCACCCAGCAACGTGCGAGCGTCGTCCGACACCACGAGCTTGCTGTAGGTACCGGCGACCGCGTTGTTCACGACGACTTCCAGCGCACCCTCGGTAGTGGCATGCGCGTCACCGAACGACGCCACGTCCACACCGAGCAGCTTCAGCTTCGTCGAGACGTCCGCACCGGGGAACACCTTCGAGCCACCGGAGATCTGGTCCGCGACCACCTCGGCCATCGCGTAACCAGGAGCCACGAGCCCGTAAGCGACGCCCTCGACAGCAGCGCACTCACCGATCGCGAACACCCGCGGATCAGCGGTCCGGCAGGCGGCGTCGACCAGGTAGCCGCCGCGCGGCCCCAGTTCCAGCCCCAGGTCCAGATCCGTGCGCGGCCGGATGCCCGCGCTGAACACCACGACGTCGAGGTCGAGCTCGACACCGTTGGCCAGCTTGGCGATCAGCCGCGTGCCGTCACGTTCGATGGAGGAGGCGGACGTCCCGGTGTGCACGGTCAGGTCGAGCTTCTCGACCAGTCGCTTGAGCAGTCCGGCGCCACCGTCGTCGACCTGGATCGGCATCAACCGCGGTGCCAGCTCGACGACGTGCGGCGACACTCCCATGCCCCGCAACGCGTTGGCCGCCTCCAGCCCGAGCAGGCCACCGCCGAGCACCATGCCGGAGTGCCGTCCAGGCCGGTCTGCGGCCTCGACCGTCGCACGGATCTCGTCGAGGTCGTCGATCGTCCGGTAGACGTGGCAACCGGGCAGGTCACGTCCGGGAACCGGCGGCACGAACGGCACCGATCCCGTGGCCAGCACCAAAGCGTCGTACTGCACCTCGACACCGGAGGCGCCGACCACCACACGACGTTCCCGGTCGACGGAGACGGCCTTCTCGCCGAGCCGGAGCTCACAGCCGGTCAACGGCGTGAGCTCCAGATCGGCAGAGGACCAGCTGTCCACATAGGACGACAGCGCGACACGGTCGTAGGCGGGGCGGGATTCCTCACCGAACACCACGATCCGCCACGACGAGTCACGGAGGATCTCGACGAGCCGGTGGCCCACCATGCCGTTGCCGATCACGACCAAGGTCCCAGGAGCCGAATCAGTCATCGGGCAAACCTCCTTCGCCCGGTATGCTCACCGGGCGGCGTGTCATCCCAAGGTCCGCAATATTTCGCGGGTGTTAAAGGAAACTCTCTCCGCTGCTCAGCGCGGTGTGCGTCACACGCCCGCGTAGGCGAGGGACGGACGCTCCGCGAACACGCTGCGGCGCAGGTAGAACCACCACGTCGTACCGAGGCAGAGCGCGTAGAAGACGAGGATCGCGGTCAGCGCGGGCGTCAGCGTCTTCGAACCCTCGAGCGAGAACTTGAAGACGAGGTTGACCAGCACACCGCCGGCCGCGCCGATCGCACCCGCGATGCCGACCACCGCGGCGGCCTGCCGCTTGGCGGACTTGTCGTCGTCCGCCTGCGTCTTGAAGATCGCCGGGATCATCCTGTACGTCGAGCCGTTGCCGACACCCGCGAGGATGAACAGCAGGATGAACGAGCTGAAGAACAGCGGGAAGCTCTTCACGTCGACGCTGACCATGACTCCGATCGTGCCGATCCCGAGCCCGATGAACGTGGCGAGCGTCACCTTGGCGCCACCGATCCGGTCGGCCAGCCACCCGCCGGCCGGACGGGCGATCGAGCCGATCAGCGCGCCGAGGAACGCGAGCGACACCCAGGACTTGTAGTCCACGAAGCTGATCTTGATCAGCGAGGGGAACGCGAACGAGTACCCGATGAACGAACCGAACGTGCCGATGTACAGGAACGACATCACCCAGGTGTGCTGGTTCGAGAGCGCCTTCTTGTACGACTGCCCGTCCGGCTTGGCCTGCGTGAGGCTGTCCATGAAGAACCACGCGAAAGCCGTGGCGAGGACGATGAACGGCATCCAGATCAGCGCCGCGTAGGCGAGGTGGATCCCGGTGCCGATCGTGATGAGGAACGGCACGATGAGCTGCGTGATCGCGACGCCGAGGTTGCCGCCGGCCGCGTTCATGCCGAGCGCCAGGCCCTTCTTGCCCTCCGGGTAGAAGAACGAGATGTTCGCCATCGACGACGAGAAGTTACCGCCGCCCAGGCCCATCGCGGCCGAGGTGAGCAGGAAGAACCAGTACGGCGTGCCGGGCGTGGCCACCGCGTAGGCGAGCATCACGCACGGGATCAGGAGCAACCCGGCGCTGATGGTCGTCCACAACCGGCCACCGAACTTCGGCACCGCGAACGTGTAGGGCACCCGGAGGATCGCGCCGATCAGGTTCGGCACGATCAGCAACCAGAACTGCTGGCCGACGCTGAACTTGAAGCCGACCGAGCCGAGGCTGACGACGACGATGCTCATCAGCACCCACACGCTGAACCCGAGGTTCTCCGCGAAGATGGACAACGCCAGGTTCTTGCGCGCGATCCGCTTGCCCTTGGACTCCCAGAACTCGGGGTTCTCGGGTTCCCAGTGCTCGATCCAGCTCCGCATGTAGTTCCTCCTGGGTTCGGCGACTGCGGGAAAAGCTAGAAACCTCGGGTTACCGAGGGGTTCTGGCCGATGACGGCGAAGGCAACTCCCCCGCACATCACGCGGTTGCCGGCTGTGAGGCCCCCAGCCAGTCGAGCAGGCCGCACACAGCGTCCTTGCAGCCACCACAGCCCGTGGTCGCCCGCGTCGCCTCCGCCAGCTGCGGCACCGACTCCGCGCCCGCGCGCCAGGCCGACACGATCTGTCCCTTGGAGACGGTGTTGCAGCGGCAGATCACCGCGCTGGACGGGAGATCCGCCGGTGACGCGGCTTCCGCGGGCAGCGCACGGCCCAGCAACAGCGCGAGCCGGTCTGTCGGAGCGGGGATTCCGCGGTCGTAGAGCTGGGTGATCGTCGCAGCAGCATCTGGTGCGCCCAGCACGATCGCGCCGGCCACGCGGTCGTCGCGCAACACCAACTTCGCGTACCGGCCGCGCGAGGGTTCCTGGAAGCACAGGACTTCCGAGTCCGGGCAGTCCACGTCGGTGTGGACGTCGCCCAGCGCCGCGAGGTCCACGTCACGGGCTTTCAACCGCGTCACGACGGAGGTGCCGCGGTAGCGGGACGCCGGGTTGGAGCCGGTCAGGCGGTCGGCGAGCACCGCGGCCTGGTCCCAGGCGGGCTGGACGAGGCCGGAGACCGTACCGGGGTGCTGGGCGCAATCACCGATCGCGTGGATGCGGGGATCGCTGGTGCGCAAGGCGTCGTCGATGATGATGCCGCGGTCGACCTCCAGGCCGGCCTTGAGCGCCAACGACGTTTCGGCGCGCACACCCGCGGAGACGACCACGAGCTCGGCGGGAACGTGGGTGCCGTCGTCGAGGACCAGGCCGTCGCCGGGGAGGTACTTGGCGGCCGTGGAGTTGAGGCGGAACTCGATGCCGAGCTTCCCCAGCGTGCGGGCGAGGACGCCACCGGCGCCGGGGTCGAGCTGGCGTTCCATGAGGTGGCCGACCGGGTGGACGACGGTGACCAGGCATCCACGTCCGGCCAGGCCACGGGCGGCTTCGATGCCGAGCAGGCCGCCACCGAGGACGACGACGGGTGCGCCCTTGTGGGCCTTGGCTTCGATCTCGGCGCAGTCGTCGAGCGTGCGGAAGGCGACGACGCCGGGAGCGAGCTTGCCGTCCTCGAGGAGGCCTTCCGCGGGTGGGACCCAAGGGACGCTGCCAGTGGCGAGAACCAGAGCGTCGTAAGCGATGGTGTCGGCAGGGTCGCTCGTCGTGGACACCACCACCGTCCGGCTCGCGCGATCAATCTCCAGGACCTGGTGGCCCAGTCGCAGGTCCACGCGGTGCTCGGTGGCCCACTTCTCGTCGTGCAACCGGGTCGAGTCCGGTGTCATGGTCCCGGCGACCACTGTCGAGAGCAGCACGCGGTTGTACGCGGCGTGCGGCTCGGCCCCGATGACGGTGATGGAGATGTCCTGGTCACGACGCCGCAGCTCATCCGCCAACCGAGCGCCCGCCATGCCGTAGCCAACGATCACGACTCGCCTCATGCCCGCTCCAATCGAACCGCGCAGACCTTGAACTCGGGCATCCGGCTCGTGGGATCGAGCGCGGGGTTGGTGAGCAGGTTCGCCCGCCCGTCACCGGGGAAGTGGAACGGCAGGAACACCGCGTCGGCGCGCATGCTCGGCACGCACCGCACCACGGCCGTCACCGTTCCCCGCCGGGACACCACGTGCGCGGGCTCTCCGGCAGCGAGCCCCGCGCGTGAAGCCGTGTCGGGATGCACTTCCACGTACATCTCGGGAACGGCCTTCATCAGCTCGCCGATCAGGCGCGTCTGCGCACCCGACTGGTAGTGCTGCAGGACCCGTCCAGTGGTGGCCTGCAACGGGAACTCCTCGTCCGGCGGTTCGGCCGGGCCGCGGTGGTCGACCGGGATGAACCGCGCCAGGCCGTCGGCGTGCGCGAACCGGTCGAGGAAGAGCCTGGGCGTGCCGGGATGGTCGACCGACGGCACCGGCCAGTGCAGCTGCTCGGCGTCGAGCCGCTCGTAGGTGATGCCGGAGTAGTCGGACAGGCCGCCCGCGGACGCCCTGCGCAGCTCCTCGAACACTTCCTTCGGCTCGGTCAGGAACTTCTCCGCACACCCGAGGCGCGCTGCCAGTCCGTGGATGAGGTGGAGGTCGCTGCGCACTCCGGCAGGCGGGTCGAGTGCCTTGCGGCGCCTGATGATCCGGCCTTCGAGATTGGTCATCGTGCCGTCTTCCTCGGCCCACTGCGTCACCGGGAACACGACGTCGGCCATCGCCGCGGTCTCCGACATGACGAAGTCCGCGACCACCAACAGGTCCAGTGCGCCAAGACGATCGGCCACGCCGGACGCGCGCGGTGCCGACACGACCGGGTTGCTGCCGAACACCAGCATCGCCTTGAGGTCGTCGGCGTTGAGCAGCTCGTACGCGCTGCGGCCCACGCCCGGCAACCAGTCGACGCCCCAGACCTCCATGATGTGCTTGCGCGCCACGGGATCGTCGAGCTTGCGGTAGCCGGGCAGCTGGTCGGCCTTCTGACCGTGCTCCCGGCCGCCCTGCCCGTTGCCCTGCCCGGTCAGGCAGCCGTAACCCGAGCCGGCCCGGCCCGGCAGTCCCAGCGCCAGGGCCAGGTTGATCCACGCCGACACGTTGTCCGTGCCGGACGCGTGCTGCTCGGTGCCGCGCCCGGTCAGGATGTACGACCGTCCGGTCAGCATGCGCACCGCGGCGCGCTGATCAGCGGCGGAGACACCCGTGACGCGTTCGGTGTGCTCCGGCCACCACTGCGCCGCGACCCGCCACGCGTCGTCGAAGCCCGAGGTCCGATCGGAGATGTACTCCTTGTCGATCAGGCCCTCGATCACGGCGGTGTGCAGCAGTCCCAGCGCCAGCGCCAGGTCCGTCCCCGGTGCGGGCTGCAGGTGCAACGTCGCGCGCTCGGCGGTCGGCGTCCGGCGCGGGTCGATGACGATCAGCCGCGCGCCCTCCAGGTGCCGCAGGAACGGCGGCATGGTCTCGGCGGGGTTCGACCCGGCCAGCAGAACCGTGTCGGCGGAACGCAGATCCGCCAGCGGGAACGGCAGACCGCGGTCCAGCCCGAACGCCTTGTTGCCCGCCGCGGCGGCCGACGACATGCAGAACCGGCCGTTGTAGTCGATCTGCGAGGTCTTCAGGGCGACCCGCGCGAACTTGCCGAGCAGGTACGCCTTCTCGTTGGTCAGCCCGCCGCCGCCGAACACGGCGACCTCGTCGGGCTCGAACTCCTTGATCCGACCGGCGACGAAGTCCAGCGCCTCGTCCCACGAAGCAGGCTCGCCGTGGATCAACGGCGTGGTGAGGCGGCCTGGATGGCGCAGCAACTCCCCCGCCGTCCAGCCCTTCTGGCACAGCCCACCGGGACCAGGGGCCACCTGGCCGTCGATGACGCTCATGGAGCACTGCAGAGCGCAGTAGGGGCAATGGGTCACGCCGCTGACGCTAAGAAGCGCGCGTTAACCAGATGCTCCGCAATGTTTCCAACGTGGAAAGTTGTCAGCTCAGAGCAGTGCGGTCACCTGGTGAGCAGCTCTTTCCAAGCCCGCAAAGGACTGTGAGGTTGACAACGGGTGCAGCGCGTGCACCGCCAGCCGGAACAGGGTCGCGCGCACGAGCACCTGCGTCCACTCCGGCAGATGGCTCCAGCGCTTGAACAGGCCGGGGTCCGCGCCACCCCACGCGACGGCGTCCACCGCGACCACGGCCGCGGCCCACTCGGCCGGGCGCCAGTACGCGGTGAAGTCGATGACGGCGGGCGGGGCGTTGCCGGCGAACAGCACGTTGCCGAACAGGTCGCCGTGCACGACCTGGGACCTGAGGTTGAGCGGCTTCTGCACCTCGTTGAGCAGGTCGAACAGCCTGCCGCCGAGGTCGGCGTCGAGCGGCACGTCGTCCTCGCCCCACGCCTTGCGGTCGGCGACGGCGAACACGTCCGTCCGCACGTCCAGGAACCGGGGTTTGGGCAGCTCGGCCGTGGCCTGGTGCAGGCGCTGGGCGACGGCGATGACCTCGTCGTGGCGCGCCTCGGCACGACCGGCGAGGAACTTGGTGGCCGACCAGCCGCCGACGACGTAGCGGCCGTCGGTGGATCTCAGCGGCCGCCCGATGCGCAGGTTCTCTATGTCCAGCCCATCGAGGGTCTTGGCGATCCAGGTGGCCTCGGCGGGCTTGGGCGCGGGCCTGATGGTGGCGTCACCGCAGCGCCAGGCCGGGCCGCCGTCGATGAGCTCTGGCTCGGCGTCACGTGCCCCGAACGCCGCACGCACGTGCGCTGGGGGCGGTTCGGGGGACCGGGTCACGATCGGGCACGCTACCTGCTCGGACCACCCGGTTGGCGGAACGCGACACGCGGTGATTCGCGCCACCACCCAGATAGCCCAGCAGAAGATGAGTGCTTTTGGGCACCGAAGCACCCAAAAGCACTCACTACCTCTAGTACGTGGGCAGGCTGGGGTCGACCTCGCGAGCCCAGGCCAGCACACCACCGCCGACGTGCACGGCGTCCTTGAAGCCCGCCTTGTGCAACGCCGCGAGAGCCTCCGCCGAACGAGCACCCGACTTGCAGTGCAGCACCAGCGGCTTGTCCTGCGGCAGCTCGGAGAACGCCTCACCCGAGAGGATCTTGTCCTTCGGGATCAGCACCGAGCCCGGGATCTTCACGATCTCGTACTCGTGCGGCTCGCGGACGTCCACCAGCAGGAAGTCCTCACCGGACTCCTGCTTGTGCTTGAGCTCGAGCGGCGTGATCGTGTTGCCCGCCGCCGCCTGCTGCGCGTCCGTGGACACGACACCGCAGAACGCGTCGTAGTCGATCAGCTCGGTGATCTTCGGCGACTCCGGGTCCTTGCGGATCTTGATGGTCCGGTACGACATCTCGAGCGCGTCGTAGACCATCAGGCGGCCCAGCAGCGGGTCGCCGATGCCCGTGAGCAGCTTGATCGCCTCGGTGACCATGATCGACCCGATGGACGCGCACAGCACGCCCAGCACGCCGCCCTCGGCGCACGAGGGGACCATGCCGGGAGGCGGCGGCTCCGGGTAGAGGTCGCGGTAGTTCAGGCCCTGGCCGTTCGGGGCGTCCTCCCAGAAGACGCTGACCTGGCCCTCGAACCGGAAGATCGAACCCCAGACGTACGGCTTGCCCAGCAGCACCGCGGCGTCGTTCACCAGGTACCGCGTGGCGAAGTTGTCGGTGCCGTCGAGGATCAGGTCGTAGTCGCGGAAGATCTCCAGCGCGTTCTCGGAGTTGAGATGCGTCTGGTGCAGGATCACCTTGACGAACGGGTTGATCTCGGCGACGGAGTCACGTGCGGACTCGGCCTTTGGACGGCCGACGTCGGACTGACCGTGGATGACCTGGCGCTGCAGGTTCGACTCGTCCACGACGTCGAAGTCGACGACACCGAGCGTGCCGACCCCGGCCGCGGCCAGGTACAGCAGTGCCGGGCTGCCCAGGCCACCCGCGCCGACGACGAGCACCTTCGCGTTCTTCAGCCGCTTCTGCCCGTCCACCCCGACGTCCGGGATGATCAGGTGACGGCTGTAGCGCGCTACTTCTTCCTTGGTCAGCTCCGCGGCTGGCTCAACGAGCGGCGGAAGCGCCATTTGCTCCTCCTCGACGGACTGCATGTCTCTGTATCCGAGACAACGTCAACCTTGCCTGGACTCTTCCTCGTTGGAAAGCCGTCTCAGCCAGCGGGAAACGGGTTCGGCGTGCAGACCTTGCCGTCGGCGGGCACCACGTCCAGACCGGCGTTGAGCTGGGAGACGAAGTTGTTCGCGACGCCGAACGTCTGCTGCATCATCACGGGTGCCGGCGCGCCGTTCTCCGGACAGGCCGCGTGGCCGCTGCCGAGCGCGTGGCCAACCTCGTGGTTGATCACGTACGTCCGGTATCCGGACAGGTCGGGCCCGTAGACCATGGCGCCGCGCACCCAGCGGGCGACGTTGATGATCACGCGCTTGCTCGCCGGGTTCCAGCAGGAGGTCTCGAACGGGATCTCCTTGCCGCACAGTGTGTGCGTGGTCTTCGTACTGGTCAGGCTCACGATGAAGTCGGGGTTCTGGTTCGCCTCGACGCGCTGCAGCGAGACCTGCTTCGTGCCGATCCAGCTGCGCGGATCTGACAGGATCCCCTCGACGGTCCGTGCGAACGCCGTGTCGTCGTTGCCGAAGTCGGCGGGCTGCACGCCGTCCTCGACGGCGACCGCGTACTTGCGGAACTTCTGCGCGTTCGCCTCTCCCAGCCGCGCACCGCTGCCCGCGATCGCCCGCCACGTGCCGACGCCGTCCTCGGAGAACGCCGGTCCTGCCGGCAGCTCCGCCGTGGGCACGTCGAGCTTGGGCTTCTCCGCCTTCACCTCGGTCGCCGGCGCCTCGGGCGTGGTGGTGGACACGTCCTTGGTGTCTCCCCCGCTGCCACCGGCCGCGGGCGACTTCGGCTGCACGGTGTCGAGCACGACGAGCGCCGTGAGCACCAGAAGTACCGGGATCGCGTAGATGCGCCACCCGTAGTTGGAGACGAGCTTCCTCACCCCGCCGCGTCGGCGAGGCCGCCGGTGCTGCGCCGTGCCCTCCGGCTCCCAGGCGGCCGCGAGCGGTTCCGCGCTGGTCCGGCGCTCGCCGCGACGGTAGCGGTCAGAGGACGGAGCAGGACGTCCTCGCTCGGGGGCGCGATTCACGTTGCCCAGGGTCCCACATCCCCCGTATGGCCGTCGTTCATCACCATGTGTGTCGGTCGACCGCCTCCCACATGCCCAGCACGGCCCTCGCCACGGTGGCGGGCCGCTCCATCTGGGCGACGTGCCCGGTCTTCGGGAGCACCAGCAGTCGTCCCTTCGGCAGCAGGCGCGCCGTTCGAGGACCCTTCCGCACGCTGACGAGCCGGTCGTTCTCTCCCCAGAGCACCAACGTGGGTGCCTTGACCAGCGGCAAGACGCGCCAGAGCGACTTCGGCCCCGGCGTGAGCCAGCTCTGCATCAACCCGAACGTGCTGCGGTTGAGCGCCTGCCCCGCCCACTTCTGCCGGGCCCGCTCCTCGTTCTCCTTGATCGACTCCTCGATCCGGTTGTCCGGCACCACGCTCGGGTCCGCGAAGCACAGTTCCAGCATCTGCTTCGTCCGGTCGTGCGCCGTCAGTTTGGCCAGCTCTCTCCTGACCCTCGACCCGATGATCGGGAACACCGCCAGCGCCATCCGCGGGTCCGACATGCGGTCCAGCCGCGGCCTCAGATCGGGCACCGCCGGGCTCACCAACGTGAGCGACCTGACCAGATCAGGCCTGGCCGCGGCCGCGATGACCGAGATCGCCCCACCCATCGAGTTGCCGAACAGGTGCACGGGCTCCTTCAGCGTCTCGATGTACTTGATCACCGTGCGCGCGTGCGTGGGCAGGCTGAAGTCGTAGCCGGGAATCGGCTCCGACCGCCCGAATCCCGGCAGGTCGACGGAGTACCCGCTGACATGTTCCCTGAGCTGGGCCGCGAGGTCCGTCCAGTTGGTCGCGGACCCGCCGAGCCCGTGCACGTAGACCGCGGGAGGGCCGTCGCCAGGCGTCACCCTGACGTGGACTTCATGGTCATCCACCTGGTGAAACTCACCTGGCCAGGGCGTCTGCGTCTTGTCCAGCGGCGGCAGTTCGACCGTGGACAGCGGGGCGGGGATCAGCGTGCTCACCAGACCAGGATGCGGGAAAGAAGGCGCAGATGGTTCTTGGATGTGGGCTACTAGCGAGTAAGGTTGCGCTCACGCCTCGGTCAGGCAACCCCTCTCCGACGGCCGATGACTCGTGCTGGAGGCACCATGACGGAGACGGCGCAGAGCGCTCCCGCAGGCAGGGGCGTTCGTCTGCCGCGCACCGCCCGCCGCGCGCAACTGCTGGCAGCGGCGCAGGACGTGTTCGTCGCCAACGGCTACCACGCCGCAGCGATGGACGAGATCGCCGAACGCGCGGGCGTGTCGAAACCGGTGCTCTACCAACACTTCCCCGGCAAGCTCGAGCTGTACATGGCGCTGCTCGAGTCCCACGTGGACGAACTGGTGGGCCGGGTCCGCACGGCGATCGCGTCGTCCTCGGACAACAAGCTCCGCGTCCGTGCCGCCGTCGCCGCCTTCTACGACTTCGTGGACGGCGAAGGCCAGGCCTTCCGCATGGTGTTCGAGTCCGATCTGCGCTCCGAGCCGGCCGTCCAGGAAGCCGTCGAGCGCGCCACCACCGACTCGGTGGACGCCATCACCGACACCATCACGGCCGACGCGGGCCTCGACCCCGAGCGCGCCCGCCTGCTGGCCGTGGGCCTCGTGGGTCTTTCCCAGGTCACCGCCCGCTCGTGGCTCGCCGACAACCGGCGCGTGCCGAAGGAAGACGCGGTCGCGCTGATCTCGAACCTCGCCTGGCGGGGCATCGGCGGCGGCTTCCCGCTGCAGCACTGACCGGCCACCGTGATCGGTAGCGTTCCCCTCAGGCCGTCGTTCTGAGGGGGAAGCATGATTCTCGTTACCGGTGCCACGGGGAACGTCGGCGCGGAAGTGGTGACAGCGCTCATCGCCGCGGGCGAGCCGGTGCGCGCGCTCCAGCGCAAGGGTGAAGCACCGGCCGGGGCGGACACCGTCACCGGCGACCTGAACGAACCGGAGAGCCTGAAGCCTGCTCTCGACGGGATCGACGCGGTCTTTCTGTTACCCGGCTACCAGAACATGCCGAGATTGCTCGACCAGGTGCGCGAGGCGGGGGCGGTGCGGGTCGTGCTGCTGTCGGGCGGTTCCGCGGGCGACCCGGACCCGGACAACGCGGTGTCCCGCTACATGGCCGAATCCGAGACCGCAGTGCGGGAGTCCGGTGTGCCGTGGACGTTCCTGCGGCCGAGCGCCTTCATGTCGAACACGCTCCGGTGGGCACCGCAGCTGCGGGAGGGCGACGTGGTGCGTGAACCGTTCGCGGACGTGCGGATCGCGAACGTCGATCCGCACGACATCGCCGCGGTCGCCGTCCAGGCGCTGCTGACGGCCGGCCACGAGGGACAGATCCACCACCTCAGCGGCCCGGAGTCGTTGCTGCCCGCCGACCGGCTGCGCGTGCTCGGCGAGGTGCTCGGCCGGGACCTCGTCCTGCACCCGCAGACGAATGACGAGGCACGGGCCGAGATGAGTGCGGCGATGCCGGTCGAGTACGTGGACGCCTTCTTCCGCTTCTACGTCGACGGCACGCTCGACGAGTCGAAGGTTCTGCCGACCGTCGAGGAGATCCTCGGCCGGCCGGCACGGACTTTCCGGCAGTGGGCCGCCGACCACGCGGGGTTGTTCGCCTGAGGTCGACGAGGAGAGCTTCCCCGAACCTCACGTTCGGGGAAGCTCCACTCACATCAGCGCGGCGATTCTCCGCGCCACGTCCTCGGATCGTTCCAGCGGCAGCATGTGCCCGGCCTTCGGATAGATCACGAACTCCGCGCCCGGCAACGCGTCCGCGATCGCCCGTGAGTGCTTCATCGGCGTCAGCAGATCCCACGACCCGGCCATGACCACGGTCGGGATCTCCGCCAGCACCGCCAGCGCCTCGCGCCGCTGATGCCGGGTGAGCTCCTCCCGGATTCCGACGAACGCCCCGCCGGCCGTGTTCCCCGCCATCGCAGCGGCCGCACGCACGTCGGCCCACTT
Source organism: Lentzea sp. NPDC005914 (assembly GCF_040629405.1). Classification (NCBI taxonomy): domain Bacteria; kingdom Bacillati; phylum Actinomycetota; class Actinomycetes; order Pseudonocardiales; family Pseudonocardiaceae; genus Lentzea; species Lentzea sp. NPDC005914. The sequence continues at coordinate 42,937 of NZ_JBEXVQ010000025.1, forward strand.
CGGACGACGGCCGAACGTGACGCGCAGCCCCGGCGTGATCAAGCGGCCGAACCCGACCTTCGGCCGCTTGACCAGCCATCGCCCGGCGAGCCGCTCCACACCGCTCAACCGGGGCAGGTCCCCGCACGACGTGGCCACGAGGGCCACCCCCGTCACGCGCGAGAACAACTCGGGGCGCTGCTCGGCCAGCGCCATGATCGTCATGCCGCCCAGCGAGTGGCCGGCGAGCACGATCCGTCCGGTCGGGGCGTATTCCTCCAGCACCGCCGCGAGATCGTCGGCCAGCTCGGAGATGGTCCCGACGCCGTCAGCGGAACGACCGTGGCCGCGCACGTCGTAGCGGACCACGCGCCCCGGCAACGCCGAAGCCACGCGGTCCCACGTCGTGAGGTCCATCGTCCAGCCGTGCAGCAGAACAGCGGTCACGTCCGCGGAGGTCGCAGACTCCGACGTGACGACGTTCAGCCGACCAAGAACGAGCGACGCCATGAGCGCATCCCCGGCCTTCCCACGAGTCCGGCCTCGTCGAGGAACGACATGATCCGTTCCCCGGCCCAGCGAAGGGTCTCCTGGAACCGCGGGTTGCCCAGCGCCTGCCGGTGGGCCTCGCGCACGTCCAGCCCGACGGCCGCGTACACGGCCGGGTTGATGATCGTCCGAGTGATCATCATCGACACGTACCCGACCAGCCACTTCTGGTACGGCAGCTCGTAACCCTTCAGCTCGCCCATGCCGCGCAGCAGTTCCTCACGAGCGAACCGCACGTGGCGGGCTTCCTCCAGCACGTGGATCCGGTTCACCATCCGCACGATCGGCTGGACGGTCTCGTCGTTCATCGCCTCGCGCTGCAACCGGTCGAGGATCTCCTCCGCGACCAGGATCGACCCGTACATCGCGGGCCCGTACCCGATGGTGGGCAACAACTTCCCCAGCCGGTGGGTCGAGCGGACAGGTCCGTAGGCCGGGCACCCGATCCGTTCCACCAGCCGGGCGAACATCGTCGAGTGCCGGCACTCGTCAGCCACCTCGGTCAGCGCGTACTGGGCGTGCCGGGAGGTGGGGTCGGTGTTGTAGACGACCTTGACCAGCATCTGCATCAGCAGCAGCTCGAACCACAGCCCGACCGACGCGATCGAGGCCAGCTCGTGCTTGGACAGCTCGATGCGCTGCTCAGGCGTCAGCGAGTCGTACAAGGGTGTGCCGTAGAGCGAAATCCGCTGTTCAGGGATGTAGAAGAGACCGTCCACCAGAGGCGCGGACCAGTCGATGTCCACCTCGGGGTCGTAGAACTTCTCCGCGGACGACTTCAGCAGCCTCTCCGCCGTCTTCTCCCGATCGGCGACCCTCATCGGTTGCCCTCCCCGGTAAGTGTTACTTGAGGTAACGGTTACTTCTGGTAGCGTGCGTCACATGGCACGCACTGTCAAGGGCCCGGATGCGCGACGTGAGCGGTGGAAGGGGCATCGCGAGCAGCGCAGAGCGGAGTTCGTGGAGGCCACGATCGCCGCGGTGGCCAAGAAGGGCCCGGACGTCGGCATGGAGGACGTCGCCGCAGAGGCGGGCGTCAGCAAGCCCGTGCTCTACCGGCACTTCACCGACAAGTCCGACCTCTACCTGGCAGTGGGCCAGAAGGCCACCGAACTGCTGATGGACCGGATGGGCCCCGCACTCGCCGCCGACGGCCCGATCCGCGACCGCATCGAACGGATCGTGGACGCCTACCTGTCGGTGATCGAGGACAACCCGAACCTCTACCGGTTCGTGGTGAAGGGGTCCTTTGTGGACCGTCCGGTCGAGAAGGACGTCGTGCAGGAGGACAAGAACCTCATCGCGAACACCCTCGCCCGCATCCTCGGCGACTACCTGCGCGCCTTCGACATGGACTCCGGCGGCGCCGAACCGTGGGCGCACGCGCTCGTCGGCATGGTGCAGAACGCGGGCGACTGGTGGCTCGACCGCCAGACCATGTCCCGCGCGAACCTCAGCGACTACCTCGCCACGATCATCTGGCACGCCATCGACGGGCTGCTGCGGTCGGCGGGCGTCCAGGCGGACCCGGCAAAGCCACTCACCCCACTCCGATTGGTGGACTGATGAGCGACGAGCACGACGAGGACGGCTACACCGGCGAAGCCACCCTGACGTTCGGAGAGACCGAGGTCGCGGTCGAGGTCGAGCTGCGCGGCTACTTCCAGCCGATCGACGGCCGCTACCACTGGTACGGCCGGATCAAGCAGAACGACGAGGTCACGAGCCGGGTTGAAGCCGGCGCGCGGACCGCACTCCTGCGCACCCCCACCGGCCAGGCAGAGGGCTCGCTGACCGACCCCGACCCGTGGGGCCGCTACCGGGTGGGCGGCATCTCGACCCCGCCGTACAAGATCGAAGAGCCCGCTGAACACTGAACCCGCGCAACACTGAAAAAGCCCCGGTCAGAACTTCTGGCCGGGGCTTCTTGCTGAACGACTCAGGCGCCGAACCCGACCTTGCGCGAGTCCTGCGGGCCGATCTCCACGTACGCGACGCGGCCAGCGGGCACGACGAAGCGCGCACCCTTGGCGTCCACCAGCGACAGCACACTGGACTTGCCGGACACCGCGTCCGCCACCAGAGCCTCAACATCTGACGGGTTGAGCTCACTGGTCACGACGAGTTCCCGCGGGCTGTCCGCGACGCCGATCCTGACCTCCACGCTGACCTCCGTGCTCAAAGAGAAAATCCAGAACCGAGCCTACCTAGCCCAGACCCAGCTGCGTCATGCGCCGCGCGTGCGACTGCTGGAGCCTCCGGAACAGCTGACCGATCCCCGCGAGGTCGCCCGACCCCCGCACGATGAGCTCCGAGAGGCCGTCCCGCTCCGCCACCACGTACTGGGCCTGCGTCAACGCCTCGCCGAGCAGCCGGCGACCCCACAGCGCGAGCCGGTCGCGGACGCGTGGATCAGCCTCGACGGCGGCCAGAACTTCGCGCTCAGCGAACGCCGAGTGGCCCGTGTCGGCGAGCACGGCGAGCACCAGCTCGCGCGTCGGCGCGTCGTCGAGCCACGAACCGACCTCGCGGTAGAAGTCCGCGGCCAGCCCGTCACCCACGTACGCCTTCACGAGCGACTCGAGCCACGATTTGGGACTGGTCGACTCGTGGAACGCGTCGAAGCCCTTCACGAACGGCGCCATCGCGTCCTCGACGGCGATCCCCTCGGCCGCGAGGTGCTTCTGCAACAGCGTGAAGTGCCCGATCTCCGCGGCGGCCATCTGCGCCAACGCCGCGCGCCCCGCCAATGTCGGCGCCGTGCGCGAGTCCTCCGTCATCCGGTCGAAGGCCGAGAGCTCGCCATATGCGAGCGCTCCCAGAAGATCGACAACACCCTCCGCAACACCCATGGTGACGAACTCTAGTGGTCAAATGTGTCTCGCCAGGTAGAATGGGCTCGGACGCCCGGCGTGACGAGTGTGACGAACCGCCGCGAGGCGCACGAAATGGTGCGCGTACACCTTTCCCGCAGCTGCTCTTCAAGCGCGGTCGAGAGGCCCGGCCAGGGCTCGTACGCGCTTGGTACGAGAGAGGCTGATCACCCTGACCGCTGAAGTAGAAGCACATCTGGACCCGGTTCTCCTGGAGCACAGCGAGGCCGGAGTTCCCGAAGAAGACCCGTCGCACCCGCTGCTGGCAGACGCTCCGGTGGCCACCGACGCCCCCACGTTCGCCGAGCTGGGTGTGCGTGACGAGATCGTCAAGGCGCTCGGCGAGGCCGGCATCGTCCGCACGTTCGCCATCCAGGAGCTGACGCTCCCCATCGCACTGTCCGGTGACGACCTGATCGGTCAGGCGCGCACCGGCACCGGCAAGACGCTCGGGTTCGGCGTGCCGCTGCTGCACCGCCTCGACGTGCCCGGCGACGGCACCCCGCAGGCACTTGTGGTCGTGCCCACCCGTGAGCTGTGTCTCCAGGTCGCGCACGACCTCACCGACGCGGCGAAGCACCTCAACGTCAAGGTCACCGCCATCTACGGCGGCATCCCGTACGAGCGGCAGATCGCGCAGCTCCGCAAGGGCGTCGACGTCGTCATCGGCACGCCCGGCCGCCTGCTCGACCTGGCCGAACAGCGCCACCTGGTGCTCGGCAAGGTCGGCGCGCTGGTGCTGGACGAGGCCGACGAGATGCTCGACCTGGGCTTCCTGCCCGACATCGAGCGCATCCTGACCATGGTCCCGGACAAGCGTCAGACCATGCTGTTCAGCGCGACCATGCCGGGCCCGATCATCACGCTGGCCCGCACGTTCCTGAACCAGCCGACGCACATCCGCGCCGAGGAGAACGACGCAGGCCAGACGCACGAGCTGACCAAGCAGTTCGTCTACCGGGCGCACTCGATGGACAAGCTGGAGATGCTGGCCCGCGTGCTGCAGGCCCGTGACCGAGGCCTGTCGATGATCTTCGCGCGGACCAAGCGGACCGCGCAGAAGATCGCCGACGACCTGACCGAACGCGGGTTCGCGGCGGCCGCCGTGCACGGCGACCTGGGCCAGGGCGCGCGTGAGCAGGCGCTGCGGGCGTTCCGCAGCGGCAAGGTCGACGTGCTGGTGGCCACCGATGTCGCGGCGCGCGGCATCGACATCGACGACGTGACGCACGTCATCAACTACCAGTGTCCCGAGGACGAGAAGACCTACGTGCACCGCATCGGCCGCACCGGCCGGGCCGGGCGCGAGGGTGTCGCCGTCACGTTCGTCGACTGGGACGAGACGAACCGCTGGAAGTCCGTCAACGATCTGCTCAACCTGGGCCAGCCGGACCCGATGGAGACCTACTCCACGTCTGATCACCTGTTCGAGGACCTGGGCATCCCGTCCGGCTCCACGGGCAGGCTGCCGCTGAGCCACCGCACGCGTGCAGGCCTGGACGCCGAGGAGGAGGAGAAGCTCGACAACGGCAAGCGCAAGCGTCGTCGTCGCACCGGCTCCACCCGCACCGGCGCCGAGCAGGCCGCTCCGGAGCCGAGCGAGGAGACCAGGCCGAAGCGCAGCAGGTCACGCACCCGCAGCCGCTCCGGCGTGCCGGTCGAGGGCCAGCAGGCCGAGGCTCCCGCGAGCTCGGAACCGGCCGACAAGCCCGCGTCCGACAAGCCGCGCAGGCGTCGGCGTCGCCGAACCTCTGCCGAACAGGCCGCTCCTTCGGCAGACTGATCACATGTCGTCCCCCGGTTCCGACGTCACCGATGTCGAGGACGTCCTCGACGAGCCCGCGCACGAGGCTGGGCCCGCGCTCTCCGAGGACCGTCCGCCCGCCAGGTCGTGGCGCACCCGCGCCGACTTCGTCGCGGTCGCGCTGATCGCCGTGGTCGCGGTCGTCGCGGCCGTGCTGACCTGGGCGTTCAGCGACGCGCGTGCCACGATGTCCGTAACCGGGCCGGCGACGTGGGACCAGCTGCCCGAGGTGATGGCGCTGCCTCCCACGCTCGCCGAGGTGTGGCGTGCGAACAGCGGCGCCACCCAGTCCCCCGTGGTGGTGCTGACGCCGCTGAAGGAGACGGGCGAGGAGAAGCCGTCGACGGTCGTGACCGGCGACGGCGGCGAGGTCAGCGGGCGCGACCCGCTGACCGGCGACGTGCGGTGGAGCTACAAGCGCGATCTGCCGCTGTGCGTCGTCAGCACCGCCTGGGCACGCGCGATGGCCCTGTACTCCAAGGGCACCAACTGCTCCGAGCTCACCTCGCTTGACGGCATCACCGGTGAGCGGCGGGCGCAGCGCAACGGCGACGCGGAACCGGGCACGGCACTGCTCAACGAAGGCTCGCACCTCATCACCACCGGGTCGAAGTACCTGGAGGTCTACCGGCGCGACGACCTGGTGAAGTCGCTCGAGTACGGCAGCCTGCGCGCGATCGTGAACCCGAACAAGCAGCCGCGCGTCGGCTGTGCGTTCGGGTCGGTCGCGGTGACGTCCGGCAGGTTCGCGATGATCGAGCGCTGCCCGGACGACGGCTCCGACCGGGTCTCGGTGCTCAAGCCGAACCCCGACAAGTCCGACGAGCCGAAGGTGTTCACGAGCGTCCTGACCGGCGGCCGGAACGCGCAGGTCGTGGCCGTGACGGACAAGCTCGTCGCGGTCGCGATGCCGAACCCCGGCCGCATCGTCGTGTTCGACGCCGAGACCGGCAACCAGATCACCGAGGTGCCGGTCGACGTGCCGGCCGGGGACTTCACCGACCCGCCGAACCACGTGGCGCGCTCGTTCGCGACCAAGACGAACATCTTCTGGTTCACCGGTTCCAGGACCATCGCCCTGTCCCAGGAAACCCTCACTCCACTGTGGACGGCGGACGGCGCGCTGGGTGCCGGCACGACGCTCGCGGGCCGCGCGCTCATCCCGGTGAAGGACGGCCTGCGGGTGTACGAGCAGGCCACCGGCGAGCTCGTGGGCACGATCCGGGTGAAGCGCGACGGCTATGCCGGCCCTGTGCAACTCGCCACAGCCGGTCCCGTTGTGCTCGAGCAGCGTGGCGAAACCCTGGTCGCGCTGCGATAGTTCCCTCGTGTACTCGCAGATCAGCCCGCACCGGGCACAACGCGTCGACCTTCCGGGCCGGTACGGCACGATCGCGGCGTTGCGTGCGCCCGCGGTGGGCGACGACGCGTTGCGCACGACGGCGCTGCTGGTACCGGGGTACACGGGCTCCAAAGAGGACTTCGCGCCGATGATCGACCTGATCGCGGACGCCGGGTTCGAGGTGCTCGCGATCGACCTGCCCGGTCAGCAGGACTCCGCTGGCCCGGACGACGAGGCCCTCTACCGCCCCGGTCCGCTGGGATCGGTGCTGGCCGAGCTGATCGAGAAGATCGCCGCGGACGGCCGGAAGGTGCTGCTGCTCGGCCACTCCTACGGCGGCCTGGTGGCACGGGCCGCGGTGTTCGCGGGCGCTCCGATCTCCGGCCTCACGCTGATGTCGTCGGGCCCGTCCGAGCTGCCCGCCGGTGAACGCCGCACGGTGCTGGAGGTCGGCGAGCACGTGCTGGCCGAGCAGGGCGTCGAGGGCACCCAGAAGCTGAACGAGCTGCGGTCGGCGCAGAACCCGGCCTACGCGGCGCTTCCGCAGGAGCTGAAGGACTTCTACCGCAACCGGTTCCTGGCCTCGCCCGCCGCCGCGTTGCTCGGCATGGGCAACGGCCTGCGCCACGAACCGGACCAGGTCGCGAAGCTCGCCCGCGCGCTGCGGTCGTCGGGCATCCCGGCGCTGGTGGTGTGCGGTGAGGCCGATGACGCGTGGAGCCCAGCCGCTCAGCGCGACATGGCTGAACGGCTGGACGCCGACTTCGCGGTGCTGCCCGGCGTGATGCACTCCCCGAACACCGAGGCACCGCACGAGCTCATCGCCACGCTGCTGCCCACGTGGCGGGCCTGGCTGACCTCCTGAGAGATCAGCCAGAGCCCACTACCTCACAGCCCGATGGAGATCTCGCGCTCGTCCTTCGCGCCGACGTTCGGGTAGCCCTGGATCTCGGCCTTCGCGAACGCCTTGCCCAGCCCGAACGCACGGTCGTTCGCCTGGACGTTGAGCGTCACCGTCTCGAACGCACCGTTGCAGTTCAGGTTGCTCTGGTAGGCGCCACCGATGGCCACCCCGCCCAGCTTGGCCTGGTTGACGACCAGGTTCAGCGAGGACTGGGTGCCGACCGGGCAGGTGTAGGTCACCTTGACCTCGATCGCGGCACCCCAGGCCTTGAGCTTCGCCGGCGACTCGACCCTGATGAGCCCCGCCGACGGCGACTGCGCGCTCACGTCCGCCATGACCGGCGCGACGGACGCGAGGATCGCGCCACCCGCGACGGCGGCGATCGCCAGCGTCTTACCCCCGGAAAACTTCTTCATGCTTCTGTCCCCTCTACAATTCCGTCCTCTGTGGACGGAAACCCCAGGCCGGCGCAGATGCCGGCCACGATGAGCACGACCGGCAGGTGCCAGAGGAAGTCGAAACCGCTGTGCACCAGCAGGACGACGACCCCCGCCATCGCCCCTGCCCACAACGGCGTGCCGCGGCCTCGCCACATCGCGACGAGCACCGCGACCACCACCCCCAATGCCAGGACGAGCCCGACAGCCCCCAGTTCGACGAGCACCTGCAGGTACTCGTTGTGCACGTAACGCATGAAGCGGGTGCCTTGGTTGCCCTGCTCGAAAAAAAGAGATGCATTCCCCGGCCCGGTCCCCAGCAGAGGGGATCGCGCGATGAGTTCGAGCGCGGCTCCGGTGGCCCCGCTGCGGTCCGGTGAGCTGAACGTGACCCTGCTGGACAGCCGGTCCGCGAACCCGATGAGAGCGGCAGCGCCGAAGACCGGCACCAGCACCGCGTACCGCCCCAGCTTGTGCAGCCACAGTGCCACCAGGGCGCCGGCGACCAGGCCGGCGACCGCGGCCAGGTACCGCGGCTCGTCGGCCGCCCGCATCGTCGGCAGCAACGCGACGACCGCGACCACGGCGCCGAACAACGGGGGCGCCGCCGCGGCGACGGTCTTCTTGAAGCCCGAGAACACGCACAGCACCAGCAACCCGGCCATCAACGCGATCGCGGCAGCGCGGCTCATCGTGGTACCGATCCCGGTGCACAGCAGGAACGCCATCAGCGAGGTGAGCAGCGTCCGTTTCAAGACCAGCGACAACACCGCGGCAGCCGCCATCACCGCGGCGGCGGCGTTCGGGTAGGTCAAGGTGGACGACGCGCGCAGCAACCCTTCCGACACCGTCGTCCAGGACTGGATCCGGAACACCACGGCGACCCAGCCGGTGAGCGCGACCAGCGCGCCGACGCCGACGACCACCGTGGCCAGCAGTTCACGCTGCTCACGATCAGCCTGTGCCACAACGAGTACGGCGCCCGCGAAGACACCGGCGGCGGCCATGGTCGGCAGCGCCGACACCACGTCACCCTCCAGCAGCCCGCGCACCCCGGCCCACAAGGCGAACACTCCGCCCAGTGCCGCGACGACGTTCGGCCGGGGTCGCGCGAGCACCACGGCCACGCCGACCAGCAGCCCGGACATCACCCGGCCGGGCAGGTAGTACCCGCCCTGCGCGACGACCGCGGCGGCGAACCCCGCCACCACCAGCAACACCGGAACGGGCAACGCCACCGTTTCCCGGCGCGCGCCAACGACTTCCCCTGCGACCACTGTTTTCCCCCAGAGCTTCGAACCCGCCTCCCCAAGCGGATTGAGAGCACACTGTAGGTGCCAGGAGGTCCCGGCGGAAGCCCGATCGCCCGTCAGCTCAACAACACTGCGGTGAACGCTCCGAGCAACATGAACGGCCCGAACGGCAGCGAGCTCTTCAGCGTGACCCGCCGCAGGAACAACAGGACCAGCGACACGGCGGCCGACAGGATGAACGCCAGCGCGGCGCCGAGGAGCAGCACCGGCCAGCCGAGCCACGCCAGCGCCATGCCGATGACCCCGGACAGCTTCACATCGCCGTAGCCCATCCCGGCCGGGTTGATGAACTCCAGCACCTGGTAGACGAACGCGAGCAGCAGCGCGCCGAGCACCGCGCGACCGAGCGCGCCGATCGTGCCGCCGGTCAGCGCTGCCACGGTCAGCAGGATCAGCACCGCCGGGTACGCGGGCAGCGTCAGCACGTCCGGAAGCCGGCGCACGGCCGTGTCGATGAACGCGAGAGCGACCCCGACCGCGCCGAGGCAGGCGAACGCGAGGACCTCCACCGAGCCCGCGAACTTGGTCGCGAGCACGGCCAGCACGGCCGCCGACACCAGCGGCAGCGCCATGCCGGTGCGCGTGAACCGGTTGACCAGGTCGCGCAGCGCGACGCCGGAGGCGAGTCCGCCGACTGCGCCGCCCACGGCCCAGAGAAGTGTCATGCGATCAACGGTAGGTCGCGCACGGTTTCAACGGAACGTGATGGCGGCAGGTATGGCCGGGTGGTCGACAGCGTGTCCCCCGATCGACCGACATGTCCCCCGAACTGCAGGTTCGTTACACCTCTTCGTCCGATACCGAACTCGCACAGCGGTCACGCAGAGTCGCAACGTCCACAATTCGGATCCCTCCAGGAGACCGCCATGCTCATGTTCATCAGCTACGCGCAGACGTTCCTGACCCGGGCCGCCGCCAGGCGCGAGAGGAGCGACAGAGGCGCGACCGCCGTCGAGTACGGCCTGATGGTCGCTCTCATCGCCATCGTGATCATCGCCGGCGTGACACTGCTCGGCACCAATCTGCTCGCGCTGTTCAACAACATCGCCGGCAAGCTCAAGTGATGCCGCGTCGGCATGACGTGGACCGCGGCGCCACCGCCGTCGAGTACGGCCTCATGCTGGCGCTGATCGTGGTCGCCGCGATGGTGGCCATCACCGCTGTCGGCCAGAACATGGACGCGCTTTTCAAGTTCATCGCCGACGTGATCGACGGCTGAAGTCTCCTGTTCCCGCGCGGCCGGCGTTCCCCTCCGCCGGCCGCGCGCCTTTCTTCGGAGCGGTCATGACCGTAAGAGCTCGCGATCGCGGCGCGACCGCTGTCGAAGTCGCCCTGTTGATGCCGATCCTGCTGGTTCTGGTGATGGGCATCGTCGACTTCGGGCGCGCGTTGCACGCCCAGATAACGCTGACCCAGGCGGCACGTGAAGGCGTTCGCGTCGCCGCGTTGCAACAACCGAACGCCGCTGGCCGCACGCAGAGCGCCGCCACCGGCCTGTCCGGTGTCGGCGTCACCGTCACCTCGTGCCCCACCGGTTCGGCGGGCGGCTCCAGCGCCGAGGTGCAGGCCACCTACACGTTCGAGTTCATCACGCCGATCGGCGCCCTCGCCGGGATGTTCGGCGGCGGTGGCATCGGCGCCCCGATCACGTTGAGCGCCAAGGGAGTCATGCCATGCGAAGGCTGAGGGCGGACGACCGGGGCGCACTCGGGGTGCTCATCAGCATCCTGCTCGGATTCGGGGTCCTGCTCGGCATGGGCGCGATCGCCATCGACGTCGGCCAGATCTATCAGGAGCGCGCCGAGCTGCAGAACGGTGCCGACGCGGGTGCGCTCGCCGTCGCCCGCGGCTGCGCCACCGGTGCCTCGACGTGTCTGGTGAACAAGGCGAACTACTACGCCAACCACAACGCCAAGGACGGCGTGTCCACTGTGGACAAGGTGTGCGGGTTCGACGGCAGCGGCGTGCTGTCGTCGTGCAGCGGCTCCTCGGGCACGATGGTCGACTGCCCGGCGAAGCCCGCTTCCGGCACCAAGTACGTGGACGTGCACACCTCGACGCAGACCTCCGGAGGCGACACGCTGCTGCCACCCGCGTTCGCCAGAACGTTGGCGGGCAACGACTCCTACTCGGGAACGCGCGTGCAAGCCTGTGCCCGCGCGGCCTGGGGCTCACCGAAGACGGCGACCACCATCGCGCTCACGATCTCGTGGTGCGAGTGGTCGACGGCGACCTCTGGCGGCACCGTGTACGGCCCGACACCGCCCGCCACGCCGCCGTTGTCGGTGCATCAGGTGCTCAAGCTGCACACGACCAGCGGCACGGGTTGTCCTGGCGGACCGGCCGGGTCGGACGGTCCCGGTGAGTTCGGCTGGGTCGACGAGGTCGACAACGACTGTTCGGTGCTGATCAACAACAACACCTACAGCTCGGACACCGGTGCCTCAGCCGGCAAGGACTGCAAGACCGCGCTGGCCGCGTCGTGGTCCTCCCACCTGCCCGTCTGGCTTCCCGTCTACACGAAGGTGACCGGAACCGGCACCGGCGGAACCTACTCGCTGTCCGGCTTCGCGGGCTTCGTGATCACCGGGTACTGGATCCCCGGCGCGTCGCAAAAGGACTGGCTGACGAACAAGGACGAGTGCAAGGGCTCGGACAAGTGCATCGCGGGCTACTTCATCAAGGGCCTGATCCCCACCACCGGCACCATCGGCGGTCCCGACCTCGGTGCCTACATCGTCCAGCTCACCGGCTGAAATCCCAGGAGACGTCATGAGAAACCGCGCATTCATCATCATCCTGGCGGTGTTGCTGGCCGTGTGCGGCAGCGCCGGGGTGTTCCTCTACGTCCGCAGCGCCGACTCACGTGCCATCGCGGGCCAGCAGGCCGTCAGCGTGCTGGTCGCGAAGGAGCGCATTCCCGCCGGCACCTCCGCGGGATCGCTGGCCGACCTCGTGGAGAAGCAGCAGATGCCGAAGAGCAGCGTTCCCGAGAACAGCCTGTCCTCTGTGGACTCCTCGCTGATCTCCCTCGTGACGTCGTCGGAGATCGCCGAAGGCCAGCTGCTCACCAAGTCCCTGTTCACCGAGCCCGCCTCACTGGCCAAGGGCATCTCGATCCCCGACGGGATGATCGCGGTGACCGTGCCGACCGAGGCGTGGCAACGGGCCGGTGGTCTCATCCAGAAGGGCTCGAAGGTCGCGGTCTTCGACACCTTCACCGTCATGGACGGCAAGGGGAACACTCCCGCCGGCGACGGTCTTTCCAAGCAGTACGAACGCAACCAGTCCACCCGTCTGCTGCTGACCGGCCTCGAGGTCCTCTCCGTCGTCGACGAGAAGAAGGCCGCGGAGGACGGCGATGTCGGCAAGGCGATCGTCACCGTCGCGGTGAAGCAGGCGGACGCGGAGAAGCTCATCCACGGCCAGCAGACCGGAACGCTCTACTTCGCGCTGCTCGGCGGCAAGTCCGAGATCGCGCCGGGCAACGGCGTCGACAACCGCTCCCTGTTCGGAAACTGAGGCCTGCCATGACGATCCTGTGCGAACCGGCCTCCGGTGCCGGACAGCTCTTCCCCGCACTCGGCGGTGAGGCCGGCGTCGCCGAGTCGCTGGCCGAAGCCTCCAGGATGCTCGGCGCAGACCCCCACGAGTCGCTCGTCGTGGTGGGCTCCACGATCAACCTGGACGAAGCGCTGAGGTTCACCGAGGCGTTGCGGCTCGAACGGCCCGCGGTCGGTGTGGTGCTGCTGCGCGACGTGCTCGACATCGCGGTGCTGAGCAGGGCGTTGCGTTCCGGTGTCCGCGAAGTCGTCGCGCGGGACGACCTCGCGTCGCTGGTGGACGCCTGCGCCCGGTCGCGGGCGTTGTCCGCCCAGGTGACCGGCGTGCCGCAACCCCGCTTCACCGAGCGCAGGCAGGGCCAGGTCGTCACCGTGTTCGCGGCGAAGGGCGGGTGCGGCAAGACGACGCTCGCGGTGAACCTCGCCGCGGTGCTCGCGGTCGGCGGTGAGCGGTCGGTCTGCCTGGTGGACCTCGACCTCGCGTTCGGTGACGTCGGCATCTGCCTGCGAGCCGAACCGGTCCGCACGATCGTGCACGGGCTCGGGATGCTCGGCCACATCGACGTCGCGGGCGCCTCGTCGCTGCTCACCCCGTGCCGGCCGGGCTTGAGCGCGTTGCTCGCACCGGTCGAACCCGGTGACGCGGAACGGGTTCCGGCGTCGATGGTCAGCGAGCTGCTGGAGGTGCTGCCGACGATGTTCGACTACGTCGTGGTCGACACGCCTTCCGCCTTCAGCGAGCACGTGCTCGCGGCGATGGACGCCTCGCACCACCACGTCCTGCTGACCACGCCGGACGTGCCCGCGCTGAAGAACCTGCGCGTGACGCTGGACATGCTCGATCTGCTGTCCTACGCGCACGACATCCGTTCGGTCGTGCTGAACCGGTCCGACTCGAAGGTCGGCCTCACCATGGACGACATCGACCGCGTTGTGCGCAGCGACATCCGCGCGCACGTGCCGTCCAGCCGGGACGTGCCGATCTCGGTCAACAAGGGCAACCCGATCGTCCTCGACCTGCCCAGGCACCCGGTGAGCGAGGCGATCGCGCGGTTCGCCCGTGAGCACGTGCTCGCCGAACCCGCCGTCGTCGCGGCCAAGTCGAAGAGGTGGTTCCGATGAGCCTGGCCAACCGCATCGCCGCCCAGCGGGAGTCCTCGTCACCGGCACCGGTGCTGCGGCGCCAGGCCCGTGTCGCGGACCCGTTCGCCGAGGTCAAGCGCAGTGTGCACGCGGGCCTGCTGGAGGTGCTGGGCCCCAAGCTCTACGACGCGCACCTCGACCAGCGCGAGCTCGAAACCCGTGTGCGCCAGACGTTGCAGGCGGTGCTGGAACGCGACGAGACACCGTTGACCAACGCCGACCGCGCCCGCATCTCGCTGGAGGTCCTGGACGAGATCCTCGGCCACGGCCCGTTGGAGCCCTATCTGCGCGACGCGAGCATCTCCGAGATCATGGTCAACGGGTTCGACCAGGTCTACGTCGAGCGCGCGGGCCGGTTGGAGCCGGTTCCGGTGGCGTTCGCGGACGAGTCGCACCTGCGCCGCACGATCGACAAGATCGTCGCCAAGGTCGGCCGTCGCGTCGACGAGGCCTCGCCGATGGTCGACGCCCGCCTTCCCGACGGCAGCCGCGTCAACGCCGTCGTGCCGCCGATCGCCTTGGACGGCTCGGTTCTGACGATCCGGAAGTTCGCCGCCGACCCGTTCACCGTCGACGACCTGGTCGGGTTCGGCACGCTCACGCCCACCACCGCGTACCTGTTGCAGGCCTGCGTGCACGGGCGGATGAACATCCTGATCGGCGGCGGCACCGGCTCGGGCAAGACGACGTCGTTGAACGTGCTGTCGTCCTTCGTGCCTCCCGACGAGCGCATCGTGACCATCGAGGACGCCGCCGAGCTCCAGCTGCGCCAGGACCACGTGCTGCGCCTGGAAGCCCGTCCGCCGAACGTGGAGTCGCGCGGTGAGGTCGCCGTGCGCGACCTGGTCCGCAACGCACTGCGCATGAGGCCCGACCGCATCATCGTCGGCGAGGTTCGCGACGGTGCCGCGCTGGACATGCTGCAGGCGATGAACACCGGTCACGACGGCTCGATCACGACCGTGCACTCGAACTCGCCGCGCGACTCGTTGTCCCGCTTGGAGACCATGGTGCTGATGGCGGGCGTGGACCTGCCGGCACGGGCGATCCGCGAGCAGATGGCGTCCGCGATCGACGTGATCGTGCACCAGACGCGGCTCAAGGACGGGACGCGGCGGATCACCCACATCACCGAGGTGATCGGGATGGAGGGCGACGTCGTGACCCTGCAGGACCTGTTCCTCTTCGACTTCCACGCCGGGGTCGACGAGCGCGGGTTCTACCGCGGGTCGTTGCAGTCGACCGGGCTGCGGCCGCATTTCGTGGAACGGCTGCGGGACCGCGGCATCGAGGTTCCGCCGCACCTGTTCGTGGGTGGTGCGCGATGAGACGAGTTCTCGCCGGGCTCCTGATCGGGGCCGCGCTGACGTTCGTGTTCAGCGCCTTCGCCGTTGCCTCTGCCGCACCGTCTCGCGGGGTGGTGGTGCTGCTCGACACCAGCGGGTCGATGGCGCCGGACCGGATTGTCGTGGCACGCCAGGCGATCGCGACCTACGTGGGCTCTCTTCCCGCGGACGTGCAGGTCGGTCTGGTCGCGTTCTCGTCGCAGGCATCGCTGGTGCTCGCGCCCACCGCGGACCGGGGTGCTCTGACAGGCGCGCTGGATCGGTTGCAGGCCAAGGGTGACACGTCGTTGTTCGACGCGGTTCCGGTCGGACTGTCGGCACTGCAGGGGTTCTCCGAGCGGCGGATGGTCATCGTGTCCGACGGCGAGGACACCGTCTCCCGGTCCACTGTGGACGCCGCCGTCTCGGCCGTCGCCTCCGCCGGCGTGCCGACCGACGTGATCGGGTTCCAGTACAGCGACGAGGCCTTGCGCCGCATCGCTTCCGCCGCCGGGGGCCGGTTGCTGACCGCTTCCGACGCAGCCGCGCTCGCCGCCGCTTTCGCCGCGCTGGCAGTGCCTTCTTCGGTGGCTCCTGCGCCTGCTCCGGTTTCCGTGGCGGCTCCCGCTCCGGTGGTCGTCGCTCCCCCGGTCGTGACTCCCGGGCAGAACTGGCTGGCAGGGGTGCTGATCGCCGGGACGTTCCTGGTGGTGTTCCTGATCGTGTTCATGGTGCTGACGCCACGCCGTTCCGTCGCGGGACGGCGGCTGGAGCACCACCTCGACCAGTACACCAAGCAGGAACCCGTTGTGCAGGAAGAAAGTCAGGCCGCGCAGACCGCCGTGGTGTGGACCGCTCGGGTGATGAGCGCGGACGGCACGGCCCGCACGGCGGACCGCCTGGACCTCGCGGGCATGAAGGCGAGCGCGGCGGAGTGGACACTGCTCCGCGTCTGCGGCTCTGCCGTGCTCGCCGCGGTGCTGAGCCTGGTGACGACGTGGTGGATCGGCATTCCGCTGGGCGCGCTCTGCGGATGGCTGCTGACGGCGCTGTACGTCAGGATGCGCATCTCGAAGCGCCGTGCCGCGTTCGCCGACCAGCTCCCGGACGTGCTGCAGCTGGTCGCCAGCTCGTTGCGCTCGGGTTTCTCGCTGGCCCAGTCGATCGACGCCGTGGTGCGGGACGACACCCAGCCGACCGCGGGCGAGTTCTCCCGCGCACTGGCCGCCACCCGCATCGGCGCCGAGCTCGAGGACGCCCTGGAGCGCGTGGCGTTCCGGATGAACAGCGCGGACCTGGCGTGGGTCGTGATGGCCGTGCGGATCCAACGGCAAGTAGGCGGCAACCTCGCAGAGGTCCTGATGAACACCGTCGCGACCATGCGCGAGCGTGCGCAGACAAGGCGCCACGTCCGTGCGTTGTCCGCGGAAGGCCGCCTCTCGGCCTACGTCCTGGTCGGGCTGCCGGTCGCGCTGGCCCTGTTCCTGTTCCTGTTCAGGCCGGAGTACATGCGGCCGCTCTACACGACGTTGATGGGCCTCGTGATGCTCGGAGGCGCGTTCGTGCTCCTCGTTCTCGGCTCGCTCTGGATGCGCAAGCTAGTGCGCGTGGAGGTGTGACATGGCGCTGTACATCGGACTCGGCTGCCTGCTGCTAGCGGTCGCGTTGGCCGCCGTCGCCCTGATGCTCCGGCCACGAGTCACCGCGGCCGGCTCACTGGCCCTGATCGAGACGAGCTACTCGGCGGCCGTCGTCTCTTCGCAGGAAGTGGCCCAGTCGCCGAGCTGGCTGCGGTCACTGGGCCTGCGACTCTCGCCCGCGGGCGTGGCGTCGCGCCTGCAACACCGCCTGGACCTGGCCGGCAACCCGCCCACCTGGACCCCGGACCGCGTCCTGGCGTTCAAGGGCATGGGCCTGCTGCTAGGCGGCGCGCTGGGCGCCCTGCTCACCTTCCGCTCGGTGGGCTGGCTGGTGGTGGGCCTCTGCGTCGGCGCCGTGTTCGGGTTCTTCCTGCCTGACCTGCTGCTCGTCAACGCGGGCCAGAAGCGCCAGGAGAAGATCCGCCGTGCACTGCCCGACGCCATGGACATGCTGACCGTGTGCGTGGAGGCAGGTCTCGGCTTCGACGCGGCCCTGGCCCAGGTGGCCCGCAACACGAACGGCCCGCTGGCCCAGGAGTGCGCCCGCGTGCTGCAGGAGATGCAGATCGGCAAGTCCCGCAACCAGGCGCTGCGAGCGTTGACCGAGCGCACAACGGTGGCCGAACTGCGCGCGTTCGTCTCGGCCCTCGCCCAAGCGGGCGAACTGGGCGTCCCGATCGCCTCGGTGCTGCGCGAACAGGCCCGCGAGATGCGGGTGCGCCGTCGCCAGCGGGCCGAGGAACAGGCCCAGAAGGTGCCGGTGAAAATCCTGTTCCCGCTGATCGCGTGCCTGTTCCCCGCCATGTTCGTGGTCATCATCGGTCCGGGCGCCATCAGCATCGCCCGCGTGCTGATGAGCCTGTGACGCCTGGTGAACCTGTGGGCGACCGATGGCGCCTGATGACCTGCGAGGCCCCAGCCCGGCTTGACGGACCCGTGAAGCCCCTTGCCCCGCCTGGCGAACCTGGGAGGCCCTGACCAGCCTGGCGAACCTGCGGCCCCTTGCCCTGCCTGCGAATCTGCGAGGCCCCGCCCGGCTTGGCGAACCTGCGGGCCCTTGCCCCGCCTGGCGAACCTGTGAAGCCCTGTCCAGCCTGACGAACCTGCGGGCCCCTTGCCCCTCCTGCCTGACGAACCTGGGAGGCCCCGGCCGGCCTGACGAACCTGCGAGGCCCCCTGCCGGCCCTCGCGAACCTGCGGGGCCCGCCCAGCCTGGCGAACCTGGGAGGCCCTGCCCGGACGGGACCAAATGCTCTATTAGTCCCTTCGGTGTAACCATCTGAGACGTTCGGAACGACATGCGGGTTGAGCCTTCAACCGAGTGGGGTCAGCCATGGTGATCAGAGTCGTCATCGTCGACGGACACACGCTCACCCGTTTCGGCCTCACGACGCTCGCCGCCGCGCATCCCGATCTCGAGGTGGTCGCGGAGGCGAACACCGGCGCCGAAGCCCTCGACGTCATCGCCTCGACCTCACCGGACGTGGTCACCGTCGCCGTGGGCCTGCCCGACTGCGACGGCCTCCGCCTGGCCCGGGACCTGCGCGACCGCTACCCGTCACTGGGCATCGTGGTCCTGACCGCGCACGGCGAGGACGACGTGCTGTTCCGCGCCCTCGAGACCGGCGCCTCGGCCTTCGTGGGCAAGAGCGCCCCGGTCGAGGAGATCCTCTGCGCCATCCGGCACGCGGCCGTGGCAGCCTCGTCGTTCACCGCCGCGGGCCTGGCGAACGCGATGGCACGCCGCCAGTCGACCGCCGCCCGGCTGGCCCTGAGCCCCCGCGAGCGCGAGGTGCTGATGCTGCTGCGGGACGGCGTCTCGATCCCGGCGATCGCTCGCACCCTGTACGTCTCGCCGCCGACGGCCAAGACGTACGTGTCGCGCCTCTACGAGAAGCTCGGCGCTTCCAACCGGGCCCAGGCCTTGATGGCGGCACTGCGCAACGGGCTGATCCGAAGCGATGCGGCGACTGCCTGAGCTTCGCCCCGCCCCCCGCGCTTCCTCATTGCGGAACGAACAAACGGCATTTTCGGTTCCCCGGCTGTCCACAGGTTACGCGAAATCCCGAAACCGCAGGTCAGAACTCCGCAGCCCTGTGGACAACTCGCGATCTTGGTCCAGGCGACCCGCGATCTAGGCCCACCAGAACGTCCACAGCGTCGCCCCGGTCACGACCAGCACCGCCAGCGAGGCCACCGGCGCCTTCCAGTCCGCGTACCGGTCGGCCACGACCTGCCCGCCGATTACGAGCAGCGCCGCCACCACGTGCGCGACGACCGACAAAGCGCCAGGCCCGGGCAGGTCACGTGCGTTCGCGTAGAACTGGACGCCGATGTTCCCCAGCGCGAGAAGCACGATGCCCACCGCGAGCACACCGCTCACGGCGCGCAGGATTCCGAAGGTCCGCGACGGCCGCTTTGCTGCTTCCACGTCCACCCCCGCCACCCTACGGGCCCGCCTGTGCCGGTGCCTCAAGGGTCACGGGCGGCGCAGAAGGCCCCGACGCCTCCCAGACACGGCACGACAAAGGACCTGCCGCCTCCCGGCAAGGCCCGACAAGACACCAGCGCCGCCTCCCTGGGGACAGCGCGACAAAACACCACGGCGCTGCCCCGGCACAACGCAGCAAGAAAGCCGGCTCCGCCTCCCCGGCAAGCGCGACAAGACGCCCGCGCCCGTACCCGAGGGCAGCCGATGACGCCTGCAAGGACCACCCACCAGCATCGGCAAGCCCCCGACCAGCGTCGCCAAGCGGCTCACCCCGCGCGCCGCCCTACGGAGCCAGCAGCGACCACGGCTCGATCGCCGGAGCCGCCGCCTGCCCCTCAGGACAGCTCCGCCGAAAATCGCACCACTGACACTGCCGCCCGGTCACCGCCGGAAACAGGATCTCCTGGTCCCCACCGGCCTTCAGCGTCTCCGTGGCCAGGTCGATCTCGTCCGCGGCCTCCTCGGCCCGCCGCACGTGCCGCGCCAGCGACTCCTCCGTGTGCTCCCACACCGCCACCGACCCGGACGGCAGGTGGTGCAGCTCGACCCGCCTGCACGGCTTGCGCAACGTCCGGCGCGCCGCCAGCGCGTACAGCGCCAACGCCTGCGAGCCGCGGGCATCGTCGGAGGTCAGGACGTGCCGGCCGGTCTTGTAGTCGACGATCACCAGCTCGCCGTCGCGGTAGTCGATCCGGTCGACCCGGCCCTCGGCCACGATCCGCTCGGTCGGCGACGACACCCAGCGCTCCACGCCGAGCGGCTCGAAGGCCACGTCCAGCGACGACACGTAGTCGTGCACCCAGCCGCCGGCTCGCGCCCGGTACTCGGCGGCCTGGTCTACGTCGCGGAAACCCTCGGACTTCCACTGCCGGTTCACGAGAGCCACGGCCTGCTCGGGCGTGCGGCGGTCGGCGGGCAGGTCGAACAGCGCCTTGAGAGCGTTGTGCACCACCGCACCCAGGGTGTTGTGCGCCCAGGCACCACCCCGCGGTGGCGACGGGCGGTCCAAGTACGTCATCCGGAAGCGGCGTGGGCAGTCGGTCCACGTCGCGAGCTTCGCGGGCGTCACGCGCACGAGCCGGCGGGGTGCCGCGGTGCCGAAGTCGAAGCCGAGTTGTTCCACCCAGCCAACGCTACCGAGGCACCCTGACAGAAAATGAAGCGCATGGAGATCTGGCACAACCCCCGCTGCTCCAAGAGCCGCGCCGCCAAGCAACGCCTCGACGACGAGGGCGTCGAGTACACCGAACGCCGCTACCTCGACGACGCCCCCACCGCCGAAGAGCTCGACCACGTCCTCACGCTGCTCGGCAAGGAGCCGTGGGAGATCGCGCGCACCAAGGAACCGGCCTACCCCAAGCTCCTGGAACACGACCGCGCCAAGTGGATCGCGCACATGGTCGAGAACCCGAGCCTCATCGAGCGCCCCATCATCATCGACGGCGACAAGGCGCACATCGAACGCTAGACACCAGCGGTGATGAAGCCCTGCACCGAAGACGCGACCAGCTGCACGGCGATCGCGGCCAGCAGCAGACCGGCGATCTTGGCCATCAGCAGGATCCCGCTCTCCTTGAACACCTTGATCAGCAGCCCGGCGGACCGCAACGTCCCCAGCAGCACCAGGTGCACGGCCACGATCGCCGCGGCCAGAGCGAAGTAGGAACCCCAGGCACCGTCCGCCTGGCGCACGAACACGATCGTCGCGGCGATGGCACCGGGTCCGGCCAGCAGTGGTGTCCCCAGCGGCACCAGCGCGATGTTGACGTCCTCGACCTCGGGGTGGTTGGTCGCGCCCTTGCCGGTCAGCAGGTCCAGGGCGATCAGCAACAGCAGCAGCCCGCCCGCGCCCTGCAGCGCCGGGATGCCGATGTGCATATAAGCCAGGATCGAGTTGCCCGCGACGGCGAACAGCGTGATCACCAGGAACGACACCAGCACGCCCTGCCGCGCCGCCGACTTCCGCGCGTCCCGCGACTTGCGCCCGACCAGCCCCAGGAACACGGGCACGGTGCCGGGCGGATCCATGATCACCAACAGCGTGATCGAAGCCTCGATGAACAGTCGCAGGTTGAACATGGTCACCTATCCCACGAGGATCTTCTCGCCGGTCGCCCGCGCGGCCAAAGCATCCAGCATTTCCGGCGCCGTCGTCTCCGCGCCGAGCCGCACAGTCTTGTTCGTGCCGTGGTAGTCACTCGACCCGGTGACGATCAGCCCGAGCTCGTCGGCCAGCAGACGCAACGACCGCCGCGTCTCGAGATCCTGGTCGGGGTGGTCCACCTCGACGCCGGCCAGGCCGACTGAAGTCAGCGACCGCACGACCGCCGGCGCCACGACGGGGCCGCGGGAGTGGGCGAAGGGATGCGCCAGCACGGTGACACCGCCGGCCTCGGTGATCATCTCGATCGCGCGCTCGACGGGCGTGTCCGTGCGGCCCACGTAGTACTGCCCGCCGGTCAGGAACGTCGCGAACGCCTCGTCGACGGACGACACCACGCCGGCGCGGATCAACGCCTGCGCGAGGTGGGGGCGTCCGGCGGGCGCGTCGAAGGGCAGCCGGGACATCAGGTCGACCGGGTCGATCGGGAACCCGTCGGCCTGCATCATCTCGGCCATCTTCTGCAGCCGGTGCCTGCGCTCCTCGCGCAGGCGGGACTGCTCCTTCATCAACATGGCGTGCGTCGGGTCGTACAGGTACGCCAGCAGATGAACGGTGATGGTGCGGCCGTAGCCGTCGGGCGACGAGCACGACAGCTCGGCACCACGCACAAGCCGCAGGCCAGGAGGCAATGCGGCAGCCGCCTCGGCCCACCCGGCCGCCGTGTCGTGGTCGGTGAGCGCCACCGCGTCGAGCCCGGCTCGCGCCGCCGCCTTCACCAGTTCGGCAGGGCTGTCGGTGCCGTCGGACTCGGACGAATGGGTGTGCAGATCAATGACCACGTCGTCCAGTGTGGACGACGACCCTGTGTGGCCGGGCTACGGGACCATCTTCTTCCCGCGCGCCGCCCGCTGGGCCTTGATCATCGAGAACCGCTCGGCCTGTGCCTTCTTGTCACCGAAGGTCAGCTCCGAGATGGCGTCGTACACCTCTTCGGGGTCCGGCAGGAACTCCAGGCGGTTCAGCGCCTGGATCTGACCGGCCGACTCCACGATCAGCGTGCCGTAGCCGAGCATGCGCCCGCCCACGGTCCGCTCATAGGTGAGGTCGGTGACCTTGCTGATGGGCATCATCGCGACCTTGGTCTCGAAGACGCCCGAGGTCAGCATGAACCTCTTGTCGGTGACGACGATGCGCTCGACCCACCACTCGATGATGAAGTAGGCGAGCCGCAGCAGCACCAGCAGCCCGCCGTACCACAGCACGTTCTGGATCACGCCGGCGTTCTCGGGGACCAGGTACGAGATCATCATGAAGCCGGCGAGCAGCGCCGCCGCTTCGAGCACGTCCCAGATCAGGTAGGACCAGTGCCTGCGCACCCGGATGACCCGACGCTCGCTCGACAGCAGGTAGTCGTCTGGATCACGTGGTGCGAACATGCGCTACCAGCCCTTCCCGGTACCAGCCAGTGCCCTGTCCCTGCCCGCCCGCAAAGCCGGGTGAACTAGAACAATTGTCGCACGAAGGTGATCAGGGCCTCAGCCGCAGTTCGCAGCGAGTTGAGAATGTTGGTGACCAGTTGGGCGGCTTGCTGTGGCTCCGCGATCAGGAAGAACAGCAGCAAGGCGATTCCGGCGAAAGTGAGGATCTTCTTCAGGTTCACGGTGTCCACCCCGTCCGCGTTCCGCACCCGTTTGGCGCCGTTCGTGACCGTTGTACAGCACGATTCAGCGCCTTGGGAGATTTGTACCGCAGCCGGGGTAGTCCGCTGCACCGCCGTTCCGGTGTGACTACTCTTCGTGATCGTGACGGTCGGCAGTGAACGCACCATCCGTTGTGTCGGAGCCATCGTGCATGACTCGAACGGGCGACTACTACTCGTGCGACGTGCCAATCCGCCTGGTGAGGGCATGTGGTCGATACCAGGCGGGCGAGTGGAGTCAAAAGAGACCGACGAGGCTGCCGTGACTAGGGAAGTCGCCGAAGAAACGGGACTCTCCGTTACCGTTGGGCGGCTCGTCGGCAGCGTGGAGCGACCGGCCCCGAACGGGGTTTTTTTGATCTTCGACTACGAATGCCAGGTCACGTCGGGTGTGCTCCGAGCGGGCGACGACGCATCGGATGTCACGTGGGCGGACAGTGCGACCTTGGCCACACTTCCGACCACCGACGGCCTCCTGGAAGCGCTTTCCGACTGGAACTGCCTGCCCAGGGCCTGATCAGGGTTCACGCGATCGAGGTCGGCGGTCAGCGCCAAACGAGACGTTGCCCGTGGGCCTCGGTGGTCGCCAGAGTGGTCGTCTCGACGCCTGAGTCACCGACACGGATGAGCCGCAGCTCGCCGCCCTCGTGCGCCGCCCACCAGGCAGGCCTGCCCAAAGCGGACAAGGCGGGCACGAGGTCGAGTCCAGAGCCGCTCGAGATGACCACGAGCGGAGCGTCGATCCCCTCCACCGCCTTGGCGAGGTCCGCGACCGGGTCGCCGGCCACGAGCCGGGGCGGGTTCTTGCGCAGCACCCCGCACGCCACCCCGAACAGCCGCAGCCGTTCCGGTTGGTCGGCCCACACGCACGCCTCGAGCCACGCGTACGCGTCCTCGTCGGTCAGATCGGCGGGTGCCACGCCGATGCCCGCCTTCGCGGCCACCTTGACCGTCTTGGGCAGCTTCGGCAGCACCGCGCCCGGCGCCAGCTCCAGCGCGCAGTGAAGACCCAGCGCCGCCTTGGCGGGCCCGGCGACGAGCTGGCCTGCCTCCGCGGTCTGGTAGCGGTACGAGTACTGGTCGAGCCCGAGCAGCAGGCCCGCGGTCGTCGCGGCCTCCACGAGCCCGATCGGCCCGCCCGCCTGCTTCGCCGCGGCCACGACGGCCGGGTAGAGCAGGGCCGCGCGCCGGACCTCGTTGGTCTGGATCACCTGCGAGCTGACGAGCTTGCGCACGCGTTCGGCGCGCTCCAGGAGGAAGTCCCGGAACAACGGCCAGGTGCTCTCGTCCGCGCCGTAGGTCCCGCCGAGCGACGGGTAGTAGTTCGACAGCTGGTGGAACGGTTCGGCCTGCACGAGCCGATGTGCCGCCGCCAGCAGGAGCTCGCCCGTGGCGTTGTCCTCGCTGGCGGCGGTCAGCAGATCGGCGATCTCCGGATCCTCGGCAGCACGCGACGCGAGGTGCTCGTAGAGCGGCGAAATTCCTTCTGCCTCCTCCGCGAACTCCCGCAAACGTTGCTGTGCCAGGTCCAGAGAAGTCACGTCACTCCTTCGGTTCGGGGCGCCCCGGCTGCTCGCCACCACGAGCGTCACCGTAGGACTTCTTCGGCACCATGACCTTGCGGCGGAAGATGCACACGACCGTGCCGTCCTGCTTGTAGCCGCGAGTCTCCACGTAGACGATGCCCCTGTCGTCCTTCGACTTGGACGGCGTCTTGTCGAGCACCTCGGTCTCGCCGTAGATCGTGTCACCGTGGAACGTCGGCTTCACGTGCCGCAGCGACTCGATCTCCAGGTTGGCGATCGCCTTGCCGGAGACGTCGGGCACGGACATGCCCAGCAGCAACGAGTAGATGTAGTTGCCGACCACGACGTTCTTCTTGAAGTCGGTCGTGTTCTCCGCGTAGTTCACGTCCATGTGGAGCGGGTGGTGATTCATCGTGAGCAGGCAGAACAGGTGGTCGTCGTACTCCGTGACCGTCTTGCCCGGCCAGTGCTTGTAGATCGCTCCGACCTCGAACTCCTCGTAGTACCGACCGAACTGCACCGCGCCTCCAACTACGTGTGATCGAGATCTGACTCAGGTGGGGAGACAGTCTTTACGCGGAGGGAGTACCCTCGGCAACCGGTGTGTGAGGATTTCCACCACCAGTGACTTCGCCCCGAGGAGGTGAGGACCCCTAAATGAGCAAGGACCCCCACCCTGCCAGTACCAAGCGCGTCCTCACCGAGGTGGCCGGCTAGATCGTTCTAGACCGCTCGAGTTTCCCCGGTAGGGACGCCCGTCGTGCTTTTCGTGCACTTGAACGACGTGTGGCCCTGGAGGAACTCACCATGCCCAGCCTGCCCTCGATTCGCGGACGCGGCGCTCAGCAGCGCCCTGCGCCGCACATCTCCGTGCCGTTGTCGCACTACGTGGTCGACTGCGCGGTCTACATCGATGGCAAGCGCTTGCCGGGCCGCTGGACGCACATCGACGCCGTCAAGGAAGTGCGCAAGCGCAAGGACGGTTTCGTCTGGATCGGACTGCACGAGCCCGACGCCGAGCAGATCGAGGGCATCGCGGACACGTTCGGCCTGCACGAGCTCGCGGTGGAGGACGCTGTGCACGCGCACCAGCGGCCGAAGCTCGAGCGGTACGACAACACGCTCTTCATGGTCTTCAAGACCGTCCGCTACGTGACCAACGAGTCCCCCGACACCGCCAACGAGATCGTCGAGTCCGGCGAGATCATGGTGTTCCTGGGCAAGGACTTCGTCATCACCGTGCGGCACGGCAACCACTCCGGGCTTTCCAAGCTGCGCCACGAGATGGAAGAGGACGCGGAGCGCCTGGAGATCGGCCCCGCCGCGGTGCTGCACGCGATCGCGGACCACGTCGTCGACAACTACCTCGAGGTGACCGACCACATCGAGGACGACATCGACCGCATGGAGGAGCGGGTCTTCGCGCCGCGCACCGAGGTGAGCGCGGAGCAGATCTACATGTTCAAGCGCGAGGTCGTGGAGCTGCGCCGCGCGGTGATGCCGCTCGCGAACCCGTTGCGCCGCTTGGCCGAGGGCTACACGCCGCTCATCCCCGAGCAGGTGCGGGCGTTCTTCCGCGACGTCGACGACCACCTCACCGAGGTCTCCGAGCGCGTCACGGCGTTCGACGAGCTGCTGACCACGCTGGTCGACGCGGTGCTCGCGAAGATCACGCTGCAGCAGAACACCGACATGCGCAAGATCACCGCCTGGGTCGCGATCATCTCCGTGCCCACCATGGTCGTCGGCGTGTACGGCATGAACTTCGACTACATGCCCGAGCTGAAGTGGAAGTTCGGCTACCCCCTGGTGATGAGCCTGGTCCTCATCGCCTGCCTCACGCTCTACCGAATATTGCGCCGAAATCGCTGGCTCTAGTCCGATTTCGCTCGCAGAAGTTCGTAGGGAGTCCTTGCCATGACCAGAATCCTCACCAACATCCGCTTCTGGATGCTCGCGTTCCTGCTCTGCTGGATCACCACCGTTTTCGTGCTGATCAGCGGAACTCCCTGACGTGTACGAGCGGCTGACGAACCTCAGGTTCTGGCTGCTGGTGTTCCCGGCCGGCTGGCTGGCGATGGTCTTCGTGTGCATCGCCGCGTGGCCGAATCCTGGCGCGTCGTCACCGGACGAGCTCGCGGCGGACGTGACGAACGCGTTGCGCATGCACGACTACCACAAGCTGCAGCCGTTGCTCGCGGTCGGTGGCGAGGACGTGGCTCGCTCGACGGTCGAGCAGTTCACCGCGGCCGACGTCGACCGCGGCCTCTACCGCGACGGCTCTGTCGTCGTGGAGTTCACGCGCGCCGGTTCGCACGGCGACTTCCGGTTGCCCGTCGAGGAACGCGA
This sequence comes from Lentzea sp. NPDC005914, assembly GCF_040629405.1. Classification (NCBI taxonomy): domain Bacteria; kingdom Bacillati; phylum Actinomycetota; class Actinomycetes; order Pseudonocardiales; family Pseudonocardiaceae; genus Lentzea; species Lentzea sp. NPDC005914. The sequence goes on from NZ_JBEXVQ010000025.1 coordinate 69,978, forward strand.
CGGGCGCTTCGTGGTCAACGCGGTCGTCATTCCCAAGGGGTGACGTTCCAGGTGAACGGCGCGCCGTGACCCGCGCCGTGCCCGAGGTGCAGCGAGATGTCCGCCGGCCAGAGCTTCAGCAACAGCTCGAACCGGTAGCCGTCCGGCGCCTCGTCGGACCGCCGTGACTCGAACACCAGCAGTGCCAACGGTGTCGTGGGAGTGGCCTTCGCGGCCGCGTCGGCGAGCACCGACCGTCCCATCGCCCGGTCGGCGGGCGAGACGTACTGCCACACCACGGAATGCCACACCACCGTGAGCACGTCACGTTCAGCGCGGGCGAGGTGTTTCGCCAGCCATTCCGGGCCGGCGGACCGATCCACCTTCACCGGATCCGTCGCGGCGAGGTCCAGCGCGTCTCTGAGGCGGTTCAACCGGTCGACCTGGTCCGCCCAGACGAACGAGCTGAGGTGCAGCCGTCCATCCTCTGTGGACACGTCGACCGGCGTGAGGTCGCAGCCCGCCCGTCCGACGACGCGCAACCGGTGGCTGAGGTCGGCGGGCGGCCTGCCGGTCCACTGCGGGTCGAAGACGAGAAGGCTGTCCGGGTCGCCGAGCACGGTGCCGTCGTCGAGCCGGTAGCCGACGTGGTGCGGGCGCAGGTTCAGCCCGCCGCTCGCACCGACCTCCAGCAACCGCACGCAGAACGGCACGGTCCGGCCCGCGGCCTTCGCGGCCTCCTGCGCGGCGACCATCAGGCCGCCGTAGAGGGGTGCGCTGCGGGCGGGTTCGTTGGTCTGGACGGTCGTGGCCTGCACGCGTTGGCGCAGGAGGTCCGCGTGCTCGTTGAGGGCGGGCAGCGCGTCTTCCCACAGCGTCTCGAGGTTCGGCTGGCCTCCGACGGACGGGTAGTGCTTCGCGAGGCCGGGCGCGCGGCCTTCGAGCACGAGGCGGTGCACGGCGCCCGCGAACCGCAGGCCGGGCATCGTGCCGTCCCGGTCGCGTGCGGAGCCCGCCATGATCTTGGTCGTGACGCCGCCTCTGCCGAGATCGGCGGCAGCGTCCTCGATGAGTCGTTGAGTCAGCGGACTGCGGTCGCGGGGTGCGCGCGCGTCCGCGGCGAACAGCTCGGCCAGCACACCGTTGACGCTAGTGGGCGCACTGTCCCGCGTCATCCGGGGAAAGCTTAATTACGCTGCTGGTATGCCCAGGATCCTGGCGGTGGCAGACGAAGTGGTCGAGCAGCTGTGGACTGATCAGGTGTACCAGCATTCGGGCGTCGACCTGATCGTGGCGGCGGGCGACCTCCCGTTCGACTACCTGGAGTTCCTGGCCAACGCGCTGGACAAGCCGCTCGTGTTCGTCCCCGGCAACCACGACGTCGACCTGTCCGGTTACTCGAACGTGCGCGGCCTGTGGACCAAGGCGGGCGTCCCGGTGCGCTGGCCAGGTCCAACCGGTGCGGTGAACGCCGACGAACGCGTGGTCGACGTCGCCGGCCTGCGCATCGCGGGTCTGGGTGGTTCGATCCGCTACAACAAGGGCCCGAACCAGTGGACGGAACGGCAGCAGGCCCGCCGCGCCCGCCGGGTGTCCCGGCTGGCCGGATGGCGACGGCTGCGGGACGGACGTGGCGTGGACGTGCTGCTGACCCACTCACCGCCGTTGGGGTGCGGCGACGAACCCGACGCGCCGCACCGGGGGTTCGCCTGCCTCGACTCGCTCGTGTCGCGGTTGCGGCCTTCGCTCATGCTGCACGGCCACATCCATCCGCACGGCCACCCGCGGCCGGACCGCGTTCTGGGCTCGACGCGCCTGGTGAACGTGGTTCCGTACAAGGTGCTGGACATCTCGGGGGTTCGCGATGAAACGTGACACCGGTTTTCCCGTCGCCGACGCCGAGAGCGACTTCCTGCGGGTCAGACGCCGCCAGGTGATGTCGCGGCTGGCCGCCTGGCTGCGCCGCGAGCCCGACGACGTGAACATCATGCTGCCTTTCCACGAGGTCGTGGAGGCCCTCGGCATGGTGTCCGAGAAGCGCCTGGGCCTGCAGACCATCCGGCTGGACTCGATCGTGGGCAGCGTCGACCGCACCCGCGACTTCGACCGCCGCTTCCGCCCCACCTCCGGCAGGGTCCGCGAGAGGTGGCAACGCCTGGCGCTGGCCGCCCGGCGCGGTGAGAGCGTGCCGCCGATCGAGGTGTACCGGATCGGTGAGCTGCACTTCATCATCGACGGGCATCACCGGGTGTCGGTGGCGCACGCGCTGGGCCTGTCGACGATCGACGCGTACGTGACCCAGGTGATCACCCGGATCAACGCCGCCGGGATCCGGTACCGCGGCGACCTGATCGTGAAGGACTACCGGCGGTTGTTCCTGGAACGGGTGCCGTTGAGCGGTGAGGCCCGTGCCGCGGTCGTGCTGTCGGACCCCTGGGACTACGCCGAACTCGGTGAGCACGTCGAGGCCTGGGGGTTCCGGCTGATGCAGGACTCGGGCTCCTTCCTGGACCGGGGCGAGGTCGCGCGGCGGTGGTACTCCGAGGAGTACAAGCCCGTCGTGGCGATGTTGCGGCAGGCGGACATGATCGGGGATCGGACCGAGACCGAGGCCTACATGTGGGTGGCCGCTGAGCGGTACCGGTTGATCCGCACGCACCGGTGGGACGCCGAGGTGATCAACGCCGTGCGCGAGGAAACCCAGTCGCACGGCCGAAGTCACCGTTAGTTTGTCAGAGCCGACCTCGGTTCGAACCAGTCAACGGACCGGTCGGAGCTGAGGCACGGCCTACGCGACCAGAAGAGGCGAAAGGGGCCCTCGGTCGTGGTCGGTTCCGTTGCCCGATGGAACACCTCCGCTGACCGTCCCGATGGCTGAGCCCGACGCGGAAACTCAGTCGCACGGCCGAGGTCACCGCGGCTAGCGTGCGCCGGTGACCGATCTTGCTCAAGACCTCGTGACAGCCCGCCTGATTCTGCGTCCCTGGGACGGCCTCGACGTCAAGGCCGTGGTGGAGGGCGAGCGCCGGCCTTCGTGGGCCGCCGACTTCCCCTCCGAGGGCGACACCGTGATCGCCGGCGTCATCGCGGACAACCCGGCGTGGCTCTCGCCGTTCGGGCATCGCCTGATCATCGAGCGCGACACGGCTGAAGTTGTGGGGTCTCTGGGCCTGTTCTGGCCTCCTTCCGATGGTCGTGTCGAGATCGGCTACGGCGTGGTGCCGTCACGCCAGGGCCGCGGCTACGCCTCCGAGGCCACCGCGGCGCTGACCTCGTTCGCGCTGTCGCTGGACGACGTCGACACCGTGCACGCCAACGTCGAGCCCGCTAACCCGGCCTCCGCGCGCGTGCTGGAGAAGGCGGGCTTCACCCAGTCCGGCGGCACCGACGAGCTGCTCAGCTACGAGCGCCGCTGACCGGTCCGAACTCGCGTTCGAGCACCTCTGGCCAGTCGTAGTTGGCCAGGCCGCCGTTCATCAGCACGTCACGCCAGTCCACCGCACTCAGCTCGACGGCCTGCCACAACCTCTCGACGCTGCCCTCCGCCATCAGCACGAGGGCCGCGTGAACGCGCTCCACCTCCTGGCCGCCGGTCTCGGCCAAAGCGAGCGCGCCGAGAGCCTCGGGCGCCGCGGCACCGAAGTCGCGGCCGACACGCGCCGCGACCCGCTCGGACACGCTCATCGCGGTACCACCCGCGGGGCGTCCGGGGCGTCCGGTAGCGGCCGCGCCTGGTCCAGCACCTCGTCGGTGTACTTGTCGAGCAACCGGGTGCCGATCTGTTGCGCGTAGCCGAAGATGACCGCCCACAGCAGCAGCGCGGCAGCCGAAGGTATCCCGATCAACCCGCTCGTGACCCCGGCTCCCAGCGCGAGAATCCCGACCACCGCGAGGGCCGCGCCGAGCATGATCTTGATCAGCGCCTGGTAGCCGATCATCACGTACGGCGAGAGCGATGGCCGGCGGCGTAAGAGCAGCACCACCGCGGCCAGCACGGCGCCGAACGAGCCGAGCACCTGCACCAGCCACACGTCCACGCCGGTCGCCTTCGCGGTGCCGCCGGGGCAGACCGTCGGCAGCGCGTTCTCCTTGGGGTCGACGCAAAGGGGGATGATCCCCGGCTTCACGATGCCGACGACACCCAGCACCGTGTTGATGACGAACAGCACCAGCGACGCCGCGATCAGCTTGTTGCGCAACGCCCGCGAGCCGGCGTGGGCGAAGTCCGAGTTGTCGTAGGCGGCCCGCAGCGCGTCCACGACGATCGCGCGCTCGACCGCGGGCGTGAACTCCCCCGGCCGCAACGCTTCCAGGGCCCGGCGCCGCGGATCGTCCTCGTCCAGGTACTGCGCCACTCTCGCCTGCAAACCCGGCAGCCGCCCCATGAACCCGCGCTCGGCCGAGATCGTCGCCACCTCGGCCTCGTGCAGGGCGCGCCAGGCGCGTTCGATGTACCAGCCCGACCACCACGACGGCACCCTGCTCCACCACGGCTCCCGGTCGCTGAGCATCGCGTCCACCACCGCCGCCTGCTCCACGGCCGTGCGCCGCCACACGTCACCCTCGGGATCGACCGGATCGGACGGGCCGAGCGCGGCCAGATCCGCGCGGACCCGGTCCAACCGGGACTGCACGACGAGTCGCCAGTCGGTGACTCTGGGTTTGCGCTCAGCCATGTCCCGATGGTGACAGCAGGGTCTGACAATTTCCGCAGCCATCCGTGTGACGTGCTAAAACGACCTGAACTTCGCGTACTCCAGCGGATCGTCGTGCTTCCCGAACCGGCACAGCCCAGGCGTCACCAACCGCCCCCGCAGCCACTCCAGCACCGTGTCCGCCAGCTTTCCGGCCAACGCCGGCCCCTGATCGGCGTGCCGCGGCGCGAAGATCAACGGCCACTCGTCGGGCTCACCCGACGTGAGCCACCCGAACTGGTCGCCGTCGTTCGAGTCACCGAACGGCAGGAACCCGCCGGGCTCCGGCCACAGCGGCACCGGGTGGAACTCGGGAAACTCCGCCCGCAGCTGCCGGTTCGCGTCGAGCGCGCCCTCCGAGGAGTCCACCATCCCGTGCGGGTCCAACGGCGTCCACAACCGCAACCATCCCGCGAACTCCCCACCGCCGTAGCACTCCATCAACGCCACGTAGTCCGACGGCAGACGCGTGCCCAACTCGCCGTACAACCACTCCCACGAGAGTCCACCGAGATTCGGCTTCGCAGGCGGCACAACGAGACCGCGCAACGCCGAAAGCCCAGTCCCCTCAACGAGTGCGCGCTTGCGAGCGGCCGAGACGTCGACGGCCGGCGGCGGCGTCCACGGCCGGGCCAGCGGGAGGAATGCCGTGCGCACCGCCGTCGCGGGCAGCACCCCCAACGCGGGCAACGCCTTGACCACCACCGTTTCCAGCAGCTCCGACAACGTCATCCCGTAGTCGTGCCAGCCCGTGTCGTGGTCGAAGCACACCACCGGCGACCCTGCCTTGGAGGTGTCCCAGAACAGGTAGCCGCCACCCCGAGTCGCACCCCACGGCACCAGGTGCCGCGGCGCGTCGGCGACGGACCGCGTCTGCTTGACCCACGCGCCCCAGTCGAAGCTTCCAGCTTGCACGCACGGCACGTGCAGCCAGACGAACTCACCGATGTCCAGAGGCCCGTGCTCCGACGCGATGGCCTTGTAATCAGCCGGCAACGACACCCCGAGCCACTTCTCCACCGAATCCCAGTCGACCGGCACAGGCTTCCCAGCGAACTCCATCAGCACATCGTTTCACATACGCTTGCGCTTATATACGCCCTCAGTTATGTTCAACGCCGTGGACGTCTTCGAAGCCGTCGCCGAACCCAACCGCCGCCACCTGCTGGGCCTGCTGGCCGAACGCGACCGCACCGCGGGCGAACTGGTCGACAGCCTGCCTGCCCTGACCCAGCCCGCCGTGTCCCGCCACCTCCGCGTCCTGCGCGAGGTGGGCCTGGTCGAGGTCCGCCCGGACGGCCAGCGCCGCATCTACGCGCTGAAACCCGATGGCCTGCAACGCATAGACGACTGGATCACCCCGTACCGCCGCTTCTGGCGCGACCACCTCGCCGCCCTGCAACAGCACCTGGAGAACCGATGAACGACCTCGGCACCGTGACGCTCGACGGCGACCACGCCGTCCTCACCTTCCAGCGCAAGCTGCCGTTCCCGATCGACCGCGTCTGGGCCGCGATCACCGACCCCGCGGAGCGCGCACAGTGGTTCGGCGCAACGCAGATCGCGAACGGCGAGATCGTCATCGAGCCCGACGACCCGCCCGCTCCGCCGGAGGCCAAGCGCGTGACGGGCCGCATTCTCACCTGGCAGCCACCGGAGGACGGTCGCGCCGTCCTCGAACACGAGTGGCAGCAACGAATCGTGGAGGACAGCGTGGTCCGCTACGAGCTCACAGCGGAAGGCGACGAGACCCTGCTCCAGTTCACCCATCGTGGACTGTCCGAACGCAACGCACTCGGCTTCGTCCCCGGCACGCACGCGTTCCTCGACCGGTTGCGGGCGCACCTGAACGGCGAAGAACTGCCCGGCTGGAGCGAGCGCTATGCCGAGGTGGCACCGGCCTACCCGGCCTGGAAGTGAACGCTCACCTCCACTTGCGAGCGTCCGGATCCCACTCTTCCAGGAGGTCTCCGCCGGCCAGCGGATCCACGAACTCGATCACGGCCGCAACGACGTCCGCGAAACTGTCGGGCAGGTGGTCCGCATCCGGTCCGAGACGCTTCTTGAACGCTGAATAGGCCTGCTGACGCAACTTCCCGAGATCACCGATCACCGCGGACAGCGGCTGCACGTCGACGCCGCGATGGCGAGTCGTCGCATCCAGAGCCGACCGGGCGGACACGTACGACACCGCGTGTTTTCCGGTCAGCGTGTAGAGATCCGCGTAGTCGCGAACCCTCGTGTTCGCATCCCGGAGCGCGATGGCCGTGCTGGTCTTCTCCGCCAGAACCGTCTCGATCGGATACCCGAGCACGGGCACCGGAGCAACCCCGGGCCGCTGCGACGGCAGATCGAGCAGCTGGGGCGCGGGGATCACCGGGTCGCCGAAGTTGATGTCCAGCTTGAGTTTCACGCTCGCGGTGGAGATGCGGCAGCTCATGCTGATCCGCACACCCGTGTAGAAGTCGTCGTCGCGGATCGACTGCGAGGTGACCGTGTCGACCAGGAACTCCACGCCGTCGTCGGGTTCCAGTTCGACGCCGGCCACCTCCACGATCCGCGCGACAACGGTCTCCTCGTCATTGGCGAGGTTCCGGGCGAGCAGGTCCGCGTCGGCGGTCGGCCGGCGTGCGTCGAACACCGCGAGAAGCACGCCTCCCTTCAACACAAAGTCACCCGTGTGTCGGGAGGCGGCCAGGCGAGCGAGCCACCGCTCCAACACGTACAGCGTCTGCAGTTCCTGGGTCGGGCGTCGCTCACGGCGCGCCCGGTTCTGGAGGTCGAGATAGGCACGACCACCGGGCGTGGTTCTGGTCGGCCGGCTCACTCAGCGATCACCGCATCCACCGCGGCACGTACCGGCCCGAGAACACCGAGCTCCCGAGCGAACGCGACCACCTGAGCAGGTCGTGCGCCACGCCGCAGCAGATACCGGCGCAACGCGGAGAGAGCCAGCGGCTCACCGAGCCTGCCTCGCATCCTCATGAGGTCAACAACTGTCCTTTCGGCGTCGTAGATGCGCACGTTCTCGCCCGGCGCCGCCTCCACCGCGGTGAGCCCTAGGTCGAAGGTGGTGGAACTGAAACGAAAGACCTCGGTCGGCGGGTAGTCGATACGAGGCGGCCGCTGGCCACGCGGAACCGCGATCTGGATCTCCCGTGGGATCTCGTCGGTGAGATCGTGAACCTCAGCGGCCGACACGCAGCACACGACCGCGAGCGGCGCCCGCACCGACACCGCGAGCAGATCGGGCCACGTCGGAGCCGGCGCGTCCGCTTTGCGGAAGACACCCCTGGAGAGCTCGATCAGATCGCCCTCGTCACGAAGGCGGTACAGGTCGCGAAAGTGCAGGCCGGCCCTGTTCGCCTGGCTCGTGGTGAACGTGTTCGGCAACGCCTGCAAAGCTCCCATGGATAGAAGTGTTGCCAGGTTGAGCTGATCTGGCAACACTTCTATCCACCAATCAGGCGGTCTGCGGAGGCTCCACCAGCGCACGGAGCCGGGGAGGCATCCTCTTCTCCAACCCGTACGGTTCGAGGTGGGCCTGCAGCACGCCCGTGAACGCCCGCTCCACCGAAGCGGTGTCCCAGTTGTCGCTCTCCAGGATCGGCTGCTTGAAGTACGGCTGCCCCACGATGTGCAGCTGGCGGCCGTTGCACCGGATGACCTGGCCGGTGATGCCCTCGGAGCGGTCCGAGAGCAGGAACAGCACGAGCGGCGCCACCTTGCCCGGCGTCCGGTCGGCCGGAATGGCGCGCAGTGAACGTTCCGACTTCCACACCATCCGCGTGTGCGCGACCGGGCACACGGCGTTCACGCGGATGCCTTCCGACTCCAGGTCGAGCGCCCAGGAGTAGCTCAGCGAGGCCACCGCGCCCTTGGTCGCCGAATAGGTGGCGAGTTTGCGCTGACCGAAGGAGGCACCGGACGAAATGTTGATGATGGAGCCACCACCAAAGCCGCGCATCGCCCGCATCGCCGCGATTCCGACGTAGATGACGCCGAGGACGTTCACCTCGACGACGTGCTTGATCGTCTCGGGGTCGTCTTCCCACGGCGCGGTCTCGTAGTTCAGGCCCGCGTTGTTCACGAGGCCGTCGATGCGGCCGAATTCGTCGACGCACAGGTCGACGATCTTGGCCGCCTCGCTCGGGTCGGCGACGGTGTGGCTCGAGGCCACGGCGCGGCCTCCGTAGCCCCTGATGTGCTCCGCGACCCGTTCTGCCAGGTCACCGTCGTTGTCGTTGACCACCACCGATGCACCCGCGAGGGCAGCGTGCATCGCGTAGGCCTCGCCCAGGCCGCGACCCGCCCCCGTGATGACGACCGCTTTACCGTCCAGGATCCCCATTGCACGCTCTCTCTCATCACTCGGCGGCGGTTCCCCGGAACCCCCCTGATGGTCCTGTACCCGCCTTCGACAAGCGTGCGGACCAACCGAAGCGGCGCAGTACATGTTTCGATGAGACGTCGCTGCCGAGCGCCCAATGGCGAACCGACTTCGGCCCGGCAGATGACCCGGACTAATCGGCCCCTCCGAAACCAGGCCTTTAGCCCTAATCCGAACGAGTGACAAAAGAGGCCGCCTTCCCGTGCGGGGAAGGCGGCCGGGTAAAACGAGAATTCACCGTTCCGTGTAAGTCAGGTTCCTGCCGGTGGACGGGTCGAAGAGCTGAACCTTGTCCGCGTCGAACCAGATGTCCGCCGAGGCTCCCTCCACCGCGCCGGACGCCGACGACAGCCGCGTCACGAGCGAGATGCCGTCACCCGGCACGTCGTCCGATCCCGCGTCCGCCGCCAGTTCCTGCAGCTCGGCCGACGCCGCCTGCTCTCCCGTGAGGTTGAAGTAGGCGTACTTGTCCGAGCCCATCGACTCCAGCACGTCCACCTGCGAGGTGAACTTGCCGCCCGACGCCAGCGCCGCCGCGTCGACCAGGGCCGCGTCCTCGAAGTGCTCGGGGCGGATGCCCATGATCACCTCGCGGGGCGCGTCGGCACCCTCCACCAGCTGCCGCACCCGGTCCGTCAACGTCACGTCGCCGAGGACCGACCGCAGCGCGCCGTTCTCCAGCGACGCCGGCACGAAGTTCATCGACGGCGAGCCGATGAAGCCCGCGACGAAGAGGTTGGCCGGGTTCTCGTAGAGGAACTGCGGTGCGCCGATCTGCTGCACGACACCGCCGCGCATGACCACGACCCGGTCGCCGAGGGTCATCGCCTCGGTCTGGTCGTGCGTCACGTACACCGTCGTCGTGCCGAGCTGCTTCTGCAGGCGCGACACCGAGGTGCGCATCTGCACGCGCAGCTTGGCGTCCAGGTTGGACAACGGTTCGTCCATCAGGAACGCCTTGGGGCTGCGCACGATCGCGCGGCCCATCGCCACGCGCTGCCGCTGGCCACCGGACAGGTTGGACGGCTTGCGCTCAAGATGCTGCGTCAGGTCCAAGATCTCGGCGGCCTCGCGCACCTTGCGCTCGACCGTCGCGTTGTCGACCTTGGCCAGCCGCAACGGGAAGGCCATGTTCTCCTTCACCGTCATGTGCGGGTAGAGCGCGTAGGACTGGAACACCATCGCGATGTCGCGGTCCTTCGGCGCCCGTTCGTTGACGCGCTGCCCGCCGATGCGCAGCTCGCCCTCGGTGATGTCCTCCAGGCCCGCGATCATGTTGAGGGTGGTGGACTTCCCGCAGCCGGACGGCCCGACCAGGATGATGAACTCGCCGTCGGCGATTTCGAGGTTGACCTCCTGCACGGCCAGTGCGCCGTCGGGATACCGCTTGGTCACCTTGTCCAGAACGATCTCTGCCATTGGTCAACTCACCCCTTGACGGCGCCGGAGGTCAGGCCGGCGACGATCCGGCGCTGGAAGAACAACACGAAGAGGATGATCGGGATGGTGATCACGACGGCGGCCGCCGCGATCGACCCGGCCGGGTCCTCGAACTGCGAGCTGCCGGTGAAGAACGACAGCGCCACCGGCACGGTCCGCGACGACTCGGTCGAGGTGAGCGAGATCGCGAACAGGAAGTCGTTCCAGCAGAAGATGAACACCAGGATCGCCGTCGTGAACACACCCGGCGCGGCCAGTGGCGCGATGACGCGACGGAACGCCTGCCCCGGCGTCGCACCGTCCATCTTCGCCGCCTTCTCGAGCTCCCAGGGGATCTCGCGGAAGAACGCCGACAGGGTGTAGATCGCGAGCGGCAGCGCGAACGTGATGTACGGCAGGATCAGGCCGGGCCACGTGTCGAAGAGCCCCATCGAGCGCTCGATCTCGAACAACGGGGACACCAGCGAGACCTGCGGGAACATCGCGATCAGCAGCGAGACGCCGACCAGCAGGTTCTTGCCGGGGAAGTCCAGCCTGGCGATGGCGTAGGCGGCCATCGTGCCGAACACCACGGCGATCGCGGTCGCGATGATCGCGATGCCGATGGAGTTGATCAGCGCCCGCGTGAACTCGGACGTGGAGAAGATGTTCTCGTAGTTCTCCAGGCTCCACTCGCGCGGGATGAAGTTGCCGTCCGCCAAGGTCTTCGACGACTTGAACGACAGCGACAGGATCCACAGCACCGGGAACAGCGCGTAGATCACGACGACCGCGTTGAGCACGCCCCAGCCCCACTTCTTGGCCGGGGTGTCCGCTCCTCCGATGCCCGCCATCAGCGCTTCCCTCCGTCGTCACTGCCAGGGGCAGCGGTGCCGAAGAGCTTGATGAACACGAACGCGATGATCGCGACCATGATGAAGATCAGCACGGACATCGTGGATCCGATACCGAGGTTCAAGCCCTTGATGAGGTTGTTGTAGGTCAGCATCGACACCGACGACGTGCCCTGCGAGCCCGCGGTGAGCACGAAGAGGTTGTCGAAGATGCGGAACGCGTCGAGCGTGCGGAACAGCAGTGCCACCAGGATCGCCGGCTTCATGATCGGCACGGTGATCTTGATGAACCGCTGCCACCCGCTCGCGCCGTCCATCGCCGCGGCCTTGAGCAGGTCGTCCGGCACCAGCGCCAGACCCGCCATCAGCAGCAGGGCCATGAACGGCGTGGTCTTCCAGATCTCCGCGAGAGCCACGACCATCAGCGCCGGGATCTTCTCGGTGAGCACGGGTTCGCCGCCGAGCGCCTCGGAGAGGTAGCCCGTGCCGGGTGTCCAGGCGAAGCGCCAGGAGAACGCGGCCACGACCGTGACGATGCCGTACGGGATCAGCGTCGTCGTGCGGACGATGCCCCGCCCGACCAGCGCGCGGTGCATGATCAACGCCAGCGCCATGCCCAGCACCAGCTCGACGGCGACCGTGACGACGGTGAGCAACACCGTCACCCACACCGCGTTCCACCAGTACGGGCTGCTGAGGACGGTGACGTAGTTGTCGAACCAGATCCACTCGGTGCGGCTCGGGAACTTCAGGTCGAACCGCTGCATCGACAACAACAGCGAGTAGAGGATCGGCCAGCCCGTCACCGCGATCATGGTGATCGCGGCGGGCGCGCAGAGCAGCCAGCCGAGCCTGCGCTCCGCCTTCTTGCCCTCGCTCAGCGCGGCTTTCTTCCTGGGGGCAACGGGTTCCGGCGCGGCCTCGGTCTTCTCCGTGATCGCGTGACTCACGGCAGCACCCCCTTGGAGTCGAGTGCGTCCTGCAGTTCCTTGCGCAGCCTGTCCGCCGTCGCCTGCGGGTCGATGCTCGCGGGCGGCGACAGGATCGTGGAGATGACGGTCGACGCGTTCTGGTACGCGGGCGTGCGCGGCCGCACACTCGCGTTCTTCAGCGTCTCCTTGATGTCGTCGCGCATCGGGTACGCCTCGGCCATCTCGGGCTCGTCGTAGACGGCCTCGATGGTCGGCGGCACACCGTCCTTGAGCGCGGCGAGCTTCTGGCTTTCCGCACCGCGCAAGCACAACACCGCGTCGAACGACTCGTTCGGGTGCGTGGTGTAGTTGCTGACGGCGTAGTTGATCCCGCCGACGGTGACCTTGGCCGAGTCACCGCCGACCGTGGGGTACGGCGCCCACTTGAAGTTCTTCGCGAAGTCCGGCTTCTTCTGCGCCGCCGCGTAGACGTACGGCCAGTTGAGCTGGAACGCCGCTTCGCCGTTCTCCATGGCGAGGCGCGCGTTGTCCTCGGCCGCGTTGGAGAACGACGGGTCGATCGCCTTCGACGTGGCGAGCTTCTTCAACGCCGCCAACGCTTGCACGGCCTTGTCGTCGACGACGGCCTTGGTACCGGTCTCGTCGATGATGGTGCCGCCGTTGGAGTTGACGAGGGTGTTGTACAGCACGACGAGCCCCTCGTACTGCTTGCCCTGTCCCACGATCCGGCCAGGCTTCCCGTCCGCCACCAACGCCTCGGCCATGGAGATCATCTCGTCCCACGTCTTCGGCGGCGTCGGCACGAGATCAGAGCGATACCACAGCAGCTGGACGTTCGTGTTGTCCGGCGCCGCGTAAAGCTTGTTTTCGTAAGTCGCGGTCTCCAGCGGCGTCTTCAGCGTGCCGCTCTCCACCTGGGACTTGACGGACCCGGTGAACTCCTTGAGCCACCCGGCCTCCGCGAGCTCGGCCGTCCACGTGACGTCGAGCCCGAGCACGTCCATGCTGTCGTCTTCCGCCGCAAGTCTGCGCACCATCTGCTCGCGCTGACCGTCCGCTTCACGCGGCAGCTTGTTGTAGACGATGTGATAGCGCCCGCCGGCCTTCGTGTTGCAGCCGTCGACGATGGCCTGGAAGTTCTCCTGGGGGTACTTGTAGACGTTGACGGTGATGCCTTGGTCGCCCGATCCGCACGCCGTGATCGTGGACGCCGCGAGCAACGCGGTTCCCAATCCGGCAGCGAGTCGATAGCGCCGTGTCGCACCCATCGGCCCTGCCTCCTTCCCGACTACACGGAGGAGCCAGACCGCAGCGCCCGGCACCTCGTCGTGCCACCGGCCGCACCGGGCGGACCGGTCAACCGAACCTAGGCCCGGTGATCAGGAGCCGCAACCAAGGGAAGCAACGATTCAGAACCAATGGACGTCTTCGCGTCTCAATTGCCGGGGTTGACGGGCCTCATCGCGAGCTTCGCCAGCAGGTCACGGCCCTGCTCCGCCGATTTCGGGTGGCAGAGCACGTCGTACCTGCCCGCGACGAGCTGACTGGCGCTCTGGAAGTCCCGCTTGCCGCGCGCCGACCCGTACCCGACCGCCGCGAACACCAGCCCGAAGAACACACCGGTGATCAAACCGGTCAGCACCGGCCCCACGGTCACGCCGGGTTCCGGGCTGAAGAGCGTGAGCAGCAGCCCGACGAACAGACCGAACCACGCGCCGCTGGCCGCACCGGTCATGAGCACCCGGCTCCAGGTGAGCCTGCCGGTGATGCGCTCCACCAGCATCAGGTCCACGCCCACGATCATGACGTCCTGCACCGGGAAGTCCTCGACGGCGAGGAAGTCGACCGCCCGCTGAGCCTCCTCGTACGTGGCGTACGAGCCGATCGGCCACCCCGTCGGCGGGGTGGGCAGGCGGGGCGGGACGCCGGGCCGGTTCGGGTTGGCGAACGGACTCGTCACAGGGACCACCTCTGTCGGACGCGCTGATCGTTCCATCCTGCCAGTGCCCGGTGCGGCGTGCTGAGACGCCTACGGGTGTTTTGCCGGGATCGGCATCTCAAGCCGTCGGATCGCCGCCCTAGCTCGGCTCTTCGAGCAACTGCAGGACGTGCGCGATCGCTTCCGGCAGCTCGATCAGCTCCGCGACGACGTCGTCCTCCGTCTCGACGCGGAACGGCAGGTGCCCCCGGTCCGCGGTGTCGATCTGGACCTCGGCCACCTCGGCGGAGCGGGTGACGAACCAGACGTTGTCGTCGTCAGCCGGGTACTTGCCGGTCCACCTCTCCACCGACACGTCGGGGAAGCGTTCCCGGACCGCGGTGAGCAGTTGGTCGATCGGGCCTCCGGCTTCGTCGGAGGCCGACCACTCGATCCTGCCGGTCACCCGTCACCTCTCGCTGAGGTAGAGCGCGAACACCTCGTCCATGTCGAGTGCCCTGTCGTAGAACCGGACCTCGTCGACCGAGCCGGGGAAGAACGCCGTCGCCGCACCCGCCTTGTGCCCCGGCACCGACGGTGAAGGTGCCGGCGCCGCTCCACTGAGCGTTGACCCTGCCCGCGCCGACGCGGTTGCCGTGGGCGTAGAGCACCGTCTGATGGGTCTCCGCGTCGTAGGTGCCCACCAGATGCGTCCACTCGCCCGCCTCCGACAGTTCCGCGGACACGGCCGTGGAGGTGATGGGCGCCTGGTCGGTGTCGGACTCCGCCATCTCGAAGAACCAGTTGCCGAGCAGGTCCCGGCTCCTCGCGTAGCCGAGCGAGAAGCGGCTGCTGCGCACACCGTCCCCGCTCACGGCGGTGAACTTGCACGTCCGCGTGGCGCACTTCGCGGGCAGGTTGACCCACGCGGACACGGTGAAGCTGCGCGCGGCATCGATCGCGAGAGGCGCGGACACCGTGCCACCGTTGAAGACGAGCCCGCTGCCGGCCTTGCCCGGTCCAAACGCGACGTTGCCCGACAACGCGCCGCTCGCACCCGTCACCGCGTCGACGGTGGTGGTGCCGGACGCCTCGTCGAACCGCCAGTCGCTCGCCAGCGGTGCGTCGGCCTGAACGGCGCCCGCCGTCAGGCACAGCGACATGACGGCAGCGGACATCGCCAGAAGTGCACGCATCAGATTCCCCCAGGAACGGTCAGGGGCGTGACTCTAATTCATCCCATGGCAGGAAACGCAAGGGAAAACCGGTGCGCGAAGGCTCGGTACGACCGCGCGTAGACGTCCGTCTTGTCGGCCACCCGCTCGCGCTCCTTCTTCAGCACCTCACCGGCCGCACCCGCGTTGCCGTTGAGCACATGAATGATCGAGAGCTTGCGCGCCCGTTCGAAGTCCAGCAGCGTCTCCGGCTTGGCGATGAGCTCACGTGCGAGCGTGTCCCACTTGGCGTACCGGTCGATGTACGGCAGGCCGTGCTTGCGAACGGCGTCCACCAGCGACGAAGCGACGGCCGTGTGGTCGCCGCCCGGCGTGAACGTCCAGCGCCAGACGGGCTTCTCGCCCATCAGGTAGCCGAGGGGCGCCGAGACGAGCGGGGTGGTGAGCGTGATGCCGAGAGTGCGGCACACCTCGTCGTAGCGCTGGAAACAGACGCCGACCAAAGGGGTGAGCTCGAGGGAACCCGCTACACCGAAGCCGAGCCAGCCGGACACGCCGTCGCCGCGGTCCTGAAGCCAGACGTGGCCGCGGCGCACGAAGCCCGTTGGCCGCAGGGCGGTGTCCACGGCGACGAGCACGTCGGCTTTCGGTGAGGAGCTCACCGGGACAGGGTGCCAGGGCAAGCCGGATCCCGCCGGTCAGTGCAGCACCGGCGCGAGGAACTCGGCGAGTTTGTGCAGCGCGTCGGGTGGCACGTCGTCGAGGTGCTCGGTGAGCTGCAACAAGAGACGGCCGCCGCCGAGGTCCGACACCGAGTGGCAGGGCGCGGAGACAAGAACCTCCTGCACTCCGCCCAAAGTGGCCACCTGTCGCGGACCGAGCAGCGTTGCCCAGTGCGGGCCGCGCGACAACTCCGCTGCCATGAAAAGGGATTCGTCGATGCCCACGCCGACGGAGACCTCGTGCGCGGTCCGCACCCCTACCCGGTCGAGCGTGATCCAGCCGCCGGCCGCGCGCACCAGGGACGCTCCCGAGCGGAACGTCGAAAGCCAGTCCTGTTGCACGGCATGGGAAATCCAGCCGCCGAACAGCGAGCGGGCGGCGGAAACCACTATCTGGTGCGGAAACGAGGGGTCGTCCTTCACCAGCAGCTCGGCGCACCAGCCGCCGTCCACCAGGGGCAGGCCCTGAGAGTCGAGCTGGACGAGCTGCACGCGCAGGAACGGAGGAAGGTCCGAAAGTGCGGCGGACCACGAAGAACGGGTGAACTCACCCGAAGAGAGCAGCAGGCGCGCGTAACCCGGTGGGCCCCAAGGAGTTGTATCGGATGGCCGGTAGTCGCGCGCCACCGCCACGAGCTCCTCCACCGAGGCCGGGCAGAGGGGTGCGAGCAGGTCGGTGAACAGGGCGTCGAACCACTTGGCCAGCGCGGGACGGTCGACGCCGGTGAACGTGTCCAGCTCCAGGCGGACGACGTGCGGCGGCGACACAGGTCTCGGAAGCGTCAGATCTGTGCTCAAAGTGAGCGAACCTTATGACTCCCAAGCAAAAATCGTTAGGGGCCACTCTCGTGAAAGAATGACCCCTAACGGACGAACGTCTAGCCGCGGGACTGGTAGTCGCGCAGCAGGCCGCGGGAGATGATCGTCTTCTGGATCTCCGACGTGCCCTCGCCGATCAGCAGGAACGGGGCCTCGCGCATCAGGCGCTCGATCTCGTACTCCTTGGAGTAGCCGTAGCCGCCGTGGATGCGGAACGACTCCTGCGTCACCTCGGCGCAGTATTCGGACGCGATGAGCTTGGCCATGCCGGCCTCGACGTCGTTGCGCTGGCCCGAGTCCTTCAGACGAGCGGCGTTCACCATCATCAGGTGCGCCGCCTCGACCTTGGTGGCCATCTCGGCGAGTTTGAACGCGATGGCCTGGTGCTCGGCGATGGCCTTGCCGAACGTCCTGCGCTGCTGCGAGTACTCGATCGCCAGCTCGAAGGCGCGGATCGCGATGCCGCACGCGCGGGCGGCCACATTCACGCGGCCCACCTCGACGCCGTCCATCATGTGCCGGAAGCCCTGGCCCGTGACGCCACCCAGCACCTGGTCAGCGGCGATCTCGAAGCCGTCGAACACCATCTCCGTGGTGTCGACGCCCTTGTAGCCCATCTTGTCGATCTTGCCGGGGATCTTCAGGCCCGGCAGGACCTCGCCGTAGCCCTCGGGCTTCTCCACCAGGAACGTCGTGAGGTTCTGGTGCGGCTTCTCGGCGCCCTCGTCGGTCTTGACCAGCACGGCCGTCAGGTTCGACGTGCCACCGTTCGTCAGCCACATCTTCTGGCCGTTGATGACGTAGCCGTCACCGGAACGGGCAGCGCGCGTGCGGATCGCCGCGACGTCGGAGCCCAGCTCGGGCTCGGACATGGAGAACGAGCCGCGCACCTCGCCGGTGGCCATGCGCGGCAGGTACTTCTGCTTCTGCTCGGGCGTGCCGTGCTGCTTGAGCATGTGCGCCACGATGAAGTGCGTGTTGATGACGCCGGAGACGCTCATCCAGCCGCGCGCGATCTGCTCGACGACGAGCGCGTAGGTCAGCAGGGACTCGCCGAGGCCGCCGTACTCCTCCGGGATCGTCAGGCCGAAGAGGCCCATCTCCTTCATGCCCTCGACGATGTCGGCGGGGTACGTGTCGCCGTGCTCCAGCGTCTGGGCGTGCGGAATGATCTCCTTGTCCACGAACGTGCGCACGGTCGCGAGGATTTCTTCCTGGATGTCCGTGAGACCCGCGGTCTGGGCGAGGCGCGCCATCGCACTTCCCTTCCAAGGCTTGAGTTACCGGCGAGTATGGACCGGTTAACGCTCGTTTGCGACCGCGTTGTGCTCTCCGCAACACAGCAGCGCCCGCTGTACCGAGACAGCATCCCCGACTGGCGGAATCACGCACCCACACGCGACGAACTGCGGTGATGGACCTTAAGATCCCGGCTCACCACTTCTAGGGGGAACAGCGATGACGTACGACCCGTACAACCCGAAGCAGCCGGGCGATCCGTACGGCCAGCAGCCCGGCCAGCCCTACGGCCAGCCGATGTACGGCCAGCAGCCCATGTACGGCCCCGGCTACGGCTACCAGCCGCCCAAGCCGCAGACCAACGCGATCCTCGCGCTCGTGCTGTCGTGCGTAGGCCTTGCGACCTGCGGTGTCACCGCGATCGTGGGCGTCATCTTCGGCCACATCGCGATGGGGAAGATCAGGCGGGGCGAGGAGGACGGCCGCGGCATGGCGCTCGCGGGCGTGATCGTCGGGTACGTCGTCATCGCCGGTTGGCTGCTCTACGCGGCGGTCATCATCATCGCGGTCATCGCCGCGGCGAATCACTCGACCTACTAGCTCGAGGCCCCAGCGGAACGAGATCAGCCCGCGAGGGCGATCTCCAGGGTGCCACCGCAGTGGCGGCAGACGTCGGCGAAAACGTGGACGTCGGCATCGCATCCCGGGCAGCTGCGGAAGCTGCGCTCGAGCAGGTCGTCCTCGCGGCGCTTGAAGAGCCGCAACCGTCTGCTCGCCTTACCGTTACTCGAATGTGACATGCCCACGAGCATGCACCCCACCCCGGGGCCCACCGCAAACTTCGGTGACGGATTGTGCGCCACTTCACCCGTTTTGAACGCAACCTGTGACGGTCGAACACGTCCAGTGACAATCAGGGTGAAGTAGCGCACAATCCGTAACGGACTTGAACCGCCTCAGTCCTCCGGCGGAGTCCAGACGTTCGAGCGCGACATGCCCGCCGCACGACCCTTGCCCGAGATCACCAGAGCCATCTTCCGCGACGCCTCGTCGATCATCTCGTCGCCGAGCATCACCGCGCCGCGCTTACCGCCCGCCTCGGACGTGAAGTACGAGTACGCGTCGAGGATGTTCTCGGCGTGGTCGTAGTCGTCCTGCTTCGGGCTGTAGACCTCGTTGGCCGCGTCGATCTGGCCGGGGTGCAGCACCCACTTGCCGTCGAAGCCCAGCGCCGCCGAACGACCGGCGACGCGCTTGTAGCCCTCGACGTCGCGGATCTGCAGGTAGGGACCGTCGATGGCCTGCTTGTCGTGGGCCCGCGCGGCCATCAGGATCCGCATCAGGATGTAGTGGTAGGCGTCGCCGACGTCGTAGCCGGGCGGCTGCTCACCGACCACGAGCGACTTCATGTTGATCGACGCCATGAAGTCCGCCGGGCCGAAGATGATCGTCTCGACGCGCGGGGACGCGGTGGCGATCGCGTTGACGTTGTTCAGGCCCAGGGCGTTCTCGATCTGCGCCTCGATGCCGATCTTGCCGACCTCGTAGCCCATCGTCTTCTCGATCTGCGTGATCAGGAAGTCGAGAGCGACGATCTGCTCGGCCGTCTGCACCTTCGGCAGCATGATGCAGTCGAGGTTCGCGCCCGCGCCCTCGACGACCTCGGTAACGTCGCGGTAGGTCCACTCCGTCGTCCAGTCGTTGACGCGGACGACGCGGGCCTTGCTGTCCCAGCCGCCTTCGTTCAGGGACGCCACGATCGTCTTGCGGGCGTCCGGCTTGGCCAGCGGCGCGCAGGCGTCCTCCAGGTCCAGGAACACCTGGTCCGCCGGCAGCGTGCGCGCCTTGTCGATCATCTTCTGGCTCGAGCCGGGGACCGCCAGACACGAGCGACGGGGACGCTGCTGGTCGACCACTGGAGTACCTCCTTGTACCGGCCGGTAACTATGTGCGCCACAGTGGCACGCATCATCTCCGGGCGCATATTCGCTGAGTCCCGTTTCACAAACCCTGGCACGCTGAACCGGTGGAGATCACTCGAGTACTGGACGCGGCGCTGCGAAAGGCAGCCGCCGTCTGGATCACCTCGCCCGGTCACGAACCTCGTCTCGTGCACGCGCACTGGCGTGACGACGCGCTGTGGGTCATCACGGGCGGCAGCGAACAGGAGGTGCCGGGGTTGACCGACCAAGCCCAGGTCACCGTCACCGTGCGCTCCCCCAGCACGCATTCGCACCTCATCGACGCTCAGGCAGTGGCGAGGCTGGCCGAGCCCGACGAGGAGACGACACAGGCGTTGAAGACCGCGCGGCTGAACACCAAACCGGAGTGGGAAGCCGTGTACCGGCTGGAGTTCAGCGCATGATCACCGTCCCGGCCGGCTTCGGCGAGGGCCTCGGCGAGGGCGCGCACGAGTGGGTCTCGAGGCTGCCCACGCTGGCCACCAAGGCGTGTTCGAGGTGGCGGCTGGCCCCGGACGGCGAGCTGATGCACGGGTTCTGCGCCGTCGTGCTGCCGGTCCGCCGGGCCGACGGGCATCCGGCGGTGCTCAAGCTGACGTGGATGGACCACGAGACCGAGCACGAACCGCTCGCGTTGAGGCTCTACGACGGCAACGGCGCGGTGCAGCTGCTCGGTCACGACGAGGAGCTCGGCGCGTTGCTGCTGGAACGCCTCGACCACACGCACACGCTCGACGACGAACCGATCGAGCTCGCGGTCGGTGTGATCGGCTCGATGCTGCGCCGCCATCGGGATCTGGAGGCGCCCGCGGAGATGCGCCGGCTCACCGGTGAGCTTCGGCACCATCCCGCGGTGCCCGGCACACTGCTGGACGCGGCCCGGGAGATCGCGACGCGACCGATGGGCCGTTCGTTGGTCAACGAGGACCTGCACTACGAGAACGTGCTGCGCGGCGACCGCGAACCGTGGCTGATGATCGACCCGAAGCCGCTGTCCGGTGACCGCGAGTACGGCGTGATCCCGTTGCTGTGGAACAGGTTCGAGGAGCTGGACGGCCGCAAGGGGCTCACCGACCGATTCCTCGCGCTGTGCGACGCTGGAGAGCTGGACGTCGCGACGGCGCGGGACTGGACGTTCTACCGGGCCGTGGCCAACTGGATCTGGTGTTTGGAAGAGGACATCGAGGATCTTGCAGTGATCTGCGCGGAGATCGCCGGGTGGGCGGCCAGAGCGTGATCTAGCCTGGACGTTGTGGTGGCTGTGAACCGGGTTTACATCGCTCAGCTGGCCGGACTTCCCGTCTTCGGCCCCGACGGCGAACCGATCGGCAAGGCCCGCGACGTCGTGATCAGTCTCCGGATCGACCGCCAGCCGCCGCGGGTCCTCGGCCTGGTCGTCGAACTGGTGACGCGCCGCCGGATCTTCGTGCCGATGCTGCGGCTCACCTCGATCGAGCCGAACGCCGTGACGCTCGCGACCGGGTCGGTGAACCTGCGGCCGTTCCACCAGCGCGTCAACGAGGTGCTGGTGATCGGCGAGGTGCTCGACGCCAAGATCCAGCTCGAGGACGGCAGCAGCGCGGTCGTCGTGGACGCCGCGATGGAGCTGACCCGCACCCGCGACTGGCGGATGATCAAGGTGGCCGCCCGGCAGCGCACCGGCAGGTTCGGCTTCAAGGGCCCGACGCAGGTGTTCCGGTGGGAGGACGTCGGCGGCCTGAGCGTCAACGAGATCGCGGGCCAGCCGCAGGGCGCCCAGCAGCTCGTCGCGGTCTTCGAGGGCATGCGCGCGGCGGACGTGGCTCACGCGCTGCACGAACTGCCGGCCAAGCGCCGCCACGAGGTCGCCGACGCGCTGGACGACGAACGCCTTGCGGACGTCATCGAGGAACTGTCCGAAGAGGACCAGAAGGACGTTCTGTCACACCTGGACGAGGAACGCGCCGCGGACATCCTGGAGGCGATGAACCCGGACGACGCGGCCGACCTGCTGGGCGAGCTGTCCGAGGGCACCAAGGACCGCCTGCTGGAGCTGATGGAACCCGAGGAGTCCGAACCGGTCCGCCGCCTGCTCGGGTACTCGTTCGACACCGCCGGCGGTCTGATGACCCCGGAACCGATCATCCTCACGCCGGACGCGACGATCGCGGAAGCGTTGGCACGAGTGCGAAATCCCGACCTGACGCCCGCGCTGGCGTCGATGGTGTTCGTGTGCCGCTCGCCCTCCGCGACCCCGACCGGCCGCTACCTCGGCTGCGTCCACATCCAACGGCTGCTGCGCGAACCGCCGTTCGACCTGGTCGCCGGCGTGCTGGACACGGACATGGCACGCCTGTCACCGAACGCCTCGCTGAGCGACGTCACCCGCTATTTCGCCACGTACAACCTGGTGTGCGCCCCGGTGACCGACGAGGCCGAGCACCTGCTCGGCGCGGTCACCGTCGACGACGTGCTGGACCACCTGCTGCCGGCCAACTGGCGCGAGACGGGACTGAGCCATGCCTGAAGTGCTGCCACGGCGCAAGCTCGACCAGCCGCGCGAACCACGCGGCTTCCGCCTCTCGATCGACCCGGACACCTTCGGCCAGTTCTCCGAACGACTCGCGCGCTTCCTCGGCACGGGCAAGTTCCTGTTCTGGCAGACGCTGCTCGTCGTCGCCTGGATCACGGTGAACCTGGTCGCGGCGTCGCTGAGGTGGGACCCGTACCCGTTCATCCTGCTGAACCTGGCGTTCTCGACGCAGGCCGCCTATGCCGCGCCCTTGATCCTGCTGGCGCAGAACCGGCAGGACGACAGGGACCGGGTGTCGCTGGAGGAGGACCGGGCTCGGGCGGCGCAGACCAAGGCGGACACCGAGTACCTGGCGCGCGAACTGGCCGCGGTGCGACTTGCTTTGGGTGAGGTGGCGACGCGCGACTTCATCCGGGGTGAGCTGGAGAAGCTGGTGAAGGAGCAGAACAACCAGCGCAAGGTCCGCCCGTGACGGTCGAGGGGCCTGCCGGAGGCGGAAGAGCTCGCGCGGCTCGACGACCTCTACGACATCCTGGAGTACGAGGACCTCACCGCCGCTGATGTGGACGATCAGGTCGTGGCGGAAGTGCGCCGGATCACGTCCTGATCTGTCCACTCGCGACCAGGTCTGACAGAACCTCGTGGATCGCGGGCGCTGTCTCGGCGTGCTCGCGGTACTCGTCGCGCGTCACATACGTCAGCTCGGCGATCTCGCTCGTCGGCTTCGGCACACCCAACAGCCGTGCGGTGAAACAGGTCATGTCGACCATCGCGCCCTCGCCCTCCCCATAAGCGGGAGCGACATAACGCTTCAGCACCGAAGGGCGTTCCAGCTCGATCCCGAGCTCCTCCCGCACCTCCCGGCGCAGCGCCTCAGCCGGGGACTCACCGGCCTCGATCTTCCCGCCCGGAAGGTAGAAGGCCTTCTTGTTGCGTGAGCGCACAACGAGGAGGCGGCCGGCCTCGACGTGCACAAGTCCCACCACGGTGATCACGGATAGATGTCGTCCGCTGCGAGTCGATCACACGTGCGGCCGAAGGCCTCGAGCTCTCCGGGCCCGAAGCTCTCCCCGAAGTGCTCGGCGACGCCGGCCAGGTGGGTGGCGGACGCGCTGCGCAGGCGTTCGGCACCGAGCGGTGTGAGCACGGCCACGATGCCGCGTCCATCACCGTCGGCGCGTTCACGTCCGACGAGCCCAGCACGTTCCAGACGGTCCACCAGGCGGGTCACGCCTGAACGGGACAGCAGGACGGCATCGGCGAGTTCGGTCATGCGCATGCGCATGGAAGGCGTCTCGGCCAGTTGAACCAGCACGTCGTACGCCGCGAGCGAAAGGCGCTGCTCAGCAATCAGTTCGGCCTCGAGGACCCTCGTGATCCGTGCATGCGCGCGGAGGAACGATCGCCACACCCCTAGCTCGACACGGGTGGGCAACCGGGAACTACCCGATTCCGGCACGGACGTCGATGTTACGGACAGCTCCCGCCCCGCTACGACCTGGGCCTGTGCTCCAAAGTGACCGGCTGGTAGGACAGGCGTGAACCGGACGTAGCATGGCCGGGTGACCACCACGCAGCCCCTCCCCACCGTCGAGGACGTCCGCAAGGCGCTCGCCGGTGTGCAGGACCCCGAGATCCGCCGCCCGATCACCGAGATCGGCATGGTCAAGGACGTCGAGGTGGGCGCTGACGGCGCCGTGGTCGTGGGCGTGTTCCTGACCGTCGCGGGCTGCCCGATGCGCGACAAGATCACCAAGGACGTCACCGCGGCCGTCGAGGCGTTGGACGGCGTCTCGTCCGTGCGCGTCGATCTGGACGTGATGAGCGACGCCCAGCGCACCGAGCTGCGCAAGACGTTGCGCGGCGGCACCGAGGAGCCGGTCATCCCGTTCGCCCAGCCGGGCTCGCTGACGCGCGTGTACTGCGTCGCGTCCGGCAAGGGTGGCGTCGGCAAGTCCTCGGTCACCGTGAACCTCGCCGTGTCGATGGCCGCGCGCGGCCTGTCGGTCGGCATCGTCGACGCGGACATCTACGGCCACTCGATCCCCCGCATGCTGGGCGCCGACGGCAAACCCACGCAGGTCGAGAAGATGATCATGCCGCCGCAGGCGCACGGCGTGAAGGTCATCTCGATCGGCATGTTCACGCCGGGCAACACGCCGGTCGTGTGGCGCGGGCCGATGCTGCACCGCGCGTTGCAGCAGTTCCTCGCGGACGTGTTCTGGGGCGACCTGGACGTGCTGCTGCTCGACCTGCCGCCCGGCACCGGTGACGTGGCGATCTCGGTCGCCCAGCTCGTGCCGAACGCCGAGATCCTGGTCGTGACCACGCCGCAGCAGGCCGCCGCCGAGGTGGCCGAGCGGGCCGGGTCGATCGCGCTGCAGACGCGCCAGCGGGTCGCGGGCGTCATCGAGAACATGTCGTGGCTGGAGATGCCCGACGGCTCGCGCATGGAGGTCTTCGGCACCGGTGGCGGCGCGGCCGTGGCCGAGTCGCTCACCAAGACCATCGGCTCCGACGTGCCGCTGCTCGGCCAGGTGCCGCTCGACCCGCGGCTGCGGGAGAACGGTGACTCGGGCACGCCGATCGTTCAGGCGGTGCCGGACTCGGCGGCTGCTCAGGTGCTCAACGACGTGGCGAAGAAGCTGACCGTGAAGTCGCGCGGGCTGGCGGGCCGTCTGCTGAACGTGTCGCCTGCGGGCCGCTAGGAACGCGACCGCAAGGAGCGCGCCATCCCGGCCTGCCATTCGGCTTCGGTCAGTGGTGGCGGCTCCTCGGCCTGCACGAAACCCTGCGCTGCGCACAGTTCGTCCATCAGCCGGGCCAACCACTGCTCAGCCTGCGTCATCGCGGCGTCTTCGTCTGGTTCGAGGTCGACGGACACGCCCAGGACGACGCCTGCGTCTCGGGGAAACGCGAGCATCACGAAGTCCAGCTCAGGATTGCGGACTCCGCTGAGCCTCGATGCGTACAGCGTCTCGCCCGACGGTGAGCCGGAAAGCCCAGTGCGGAGGGTGTCGGCCGCGTCCTCCGCGAGCCATGCGGCCGGCTCACGCCAATGCGCCACGTGTGTGTCGAGGAAGTTCTCCACCCGCAGACGGTCCAAGTGCGGAAGACGCACGTAGACGTCAAGACACGGTGGCACCTATCAGGTCGCGTCCGGGTCGTACGGCGGGCGCTCGCCCGGTGCGAGCGGCCGCTGTTCCGGCGCGGGCGGCGTGGAAGGCGTCGGATAGCCGTTCGCCTTGGTCGGCTCGGGGTCGTCGAACAGGTGCTTGGTCACCGCGCGCTTCGGGTCGAAGTTGCGCAGCTCCCGCAGGTCTTCCAGAGGCTTGCGCAGCGACTCGAACTCCGGGCCCATCTCCTGCTTGAGCTGCTCGCGCGCGCCCGTGGCGTACTCGCGGACCTGGCGCACGGTCTTGCCGAGCCAGGCTGCGGCCGCCGGCATGCGTTCGGGCCCCAGGATGAAGAGACCCGCGATGACGATGATGAGGATCTCCACCCATCCGATGTTCTCGAACACGGGTCCAGCCTACTTGTCAGTCGCTCTTGAGGGTTACGTCAAGTTTCAGCTCACGGCCCTGCCGGGCCAGCACGACCTGGACCGTCTGGCCGATCTCGTGCTCGCGAACGGCCACCACGAGTTCGGCGGCGTTGCGGACCATGCGGTCGCCCACCTTGGTGATCACGTCGCCCTCCTGGATGCCCGCGGCGGCCGCGGCGCCTCCGGCCGGGACGTTCTGCACCTGGGCGCCCTCGGAGGTCTCGGCGGACACGGACTTGACGTTGACGTTCATGTCCGCGTGCTTGACCTGGCCGCTGCGGATCAGCTCCTGGCTGATCTTGCGGGCCTGGTTGCCGGAGATCGCGAAGCCGAGGCCGACCGAACCGCCGGTCTCGGTGCGGATCGAGGAGTTGATGCCGACCAGGGCGCCGCGCGAGTCGACCAGCGCGCCGCCCGAGTTGCCGGGGTTGATGGCCGCGTCGGTCTGGATGGCGTCGTAGGTGACCTGGGGGCCGCCGTTCTCGCCCGCCGCCGTCACGGGGCGGTGCAGGGCGGAGACGATGCCCTCGGTGACGGTGTTGGACAGCTGCAGCGGCGAGCCGATGGCGATCACGCTGTCGCCGACCTGGAGCTCGTCGGAGTTGCCGAACTGCAGGACGGTCGGGTTGGTGACCTCGACCTTGACGACCGCGATGTCGGTCTTCGGGTCGCGGCCGACGACGCGGGCCGCGGCGCGCGTGCCGTCGGTGAAGACGACGCTGAGCTTGGCCGACGAGTCCTGTGCGGCGGGGGCGACGACGTGGTCGTTGGTCAGGATGTAGCCACCGGCCTCGATGACGACGCCGGAACCGACGCCCGCCACGTTCGTGCCCTTGAACTCGATGGACACGACGCTGGGCGTGACGCGCTTGGCGATGTCCGAGATCGAACCGGCGGGGCGCTCCTTGCCCTGCTCGACCTCGGCCAGGGTGACCGTGGAGTCGGTCAGCGGGTTGCCCGCGCGGCCGATCAGCCAGCCCACGAGGCCACCGGCGGCACCGACGAGCAGCGCGACGACCACCAGCAACGTGAGAGCGGCCGGCTTCACGCGGCGGCCGAAGATCAGCTCGGGGACGCTCAGCTGCGGACCCGGCTCGACGCGCTTCTCAGGTTCGCCCGGCGGGTCCTCGCCCACGGCGGGCGGGCCGATCACGGCACCGGCGGCGGGGTCGCGCCACGGGTCACCGGCGGGCTTGTCGCCCCAGAAGACGGGGTCGATGTCCGGATCCGGGTCGGAAACCGGCTGCGGCGGCCGCTGCAGTAGCTCCGACGAACCCTGGCGGCCGAACGCGGTGACGAGGGACTCCGGAGGCGGCGGCGCCGACTCGACGGAGGGAACGGGCACGTCGCGCGCGGCGAACGCACTGTCGACACCTTCGGGGCGGCCGAAGGCGGAGGCGTACGCGGGGTCGACCGGCGGCTGCACCAGGGGCCGTGGCCGGAGCCTGCGATGCGCTCCGTCGTCCACTCCGGAAACGGGCGTGGGCGTCTGGCCGTTGGGCGACTGCTGGCTCATCTCTCCCCGAATTTTCCGCTAGGAGTTAGGGCCTGCTTCATAGGTCTTGTTCGATGAGAGTCGCGGCTGAGGTGGTTCCTGGCGGTGCGGGCGGGCGGCCCGCATACCGGTGTTGTATTCGGGCCGGCCGCCCGCGCCTCCAGGGGCCGCCTCAGCCCCGGCTATCGCGGACAGGACCTATGAAGCAGGCCCTTCGAGGTACAGCGTGCCTCACGAACGGTGAAATGACTGTCAGGGGGTGGTCGCGAAGACCGCACCGGCGTTCTGGGGAGCAGAAGGCGAGGCGGGAGCGTCGCTCTCCGGCGTGGTGAACGCGAGCGCGCCGAGCAGCATGCCGCTGACCACGACACCGGCACCCTGGCGCGCGCGACGGCCGTTGAACCAGCCGTTGCTGCCCAACGGTCTCGACGAGCCCAGCACGGGCCCGGAGCCGAACGCCGGCTTGTCGGTGCGCTGCACGGCGACGAACTGTCCGTCCTCGGTGATCGCGAGCCCGTCCGGAGCGGACGGCAGGTCGACCTCCTGCGGGATGGCCCCGAGCCTGTCCAGCAGCGACGCCGACGCCGTGGGCGCCGAAGCGGTGCGCACCGCGGAGCGCGCCTGCTGCTGCGTGTAGGTCTCGAAGGCGCAGAAGCCACAGCGCTGAATGTGCGTCGAGGCTCGCTCGTGGGCGACCGAGGACAGTTCTCCGTCCACGAAAGCAACCACGGCATCCGGCAAGAGATGCTGCTCAGGCAGGCCCCAACCACGGAGGTCGGTCATGCAGAGTCCTCCAGCAACGATTCTCGACGACGGCGCTCGAGAGCGACCTTCAGAGCCTGGCGGCCCCGATGGATCCTGCTCCTCACGGTACCCATCTTCACCCCGAGCGTGGCGCCGATCTCCTCGTAGGAGAGACCTTCCACGTCACAGAGCACGACCGCGGCGCGGAACTCCGGCGGGAGCTCGTCCAGCGCGGCCTGCAGGTCGGGGTCCAGGTGGTTCTCGTCGTAGATTTCCTCGGGGGACAGGTCGTCACCCTCGAGGCGGTCGTTGTCCTCGGGCAGCGCCTCCATGCGCACGCGGGAACGCCTGCGTGCCATGTCCAGGAAGAGGTTGGTGGTGATGCGGTGCAGCCACCCCTCGAAGGTGCCCGGCTTGTACGACGCGAGCGACCGGAAGACCCGGATGAACGTCTCCTGGGTCAGGTCCTCGGCGTCGTGCTGGTTGCCGGTCAGGCGGTACGCGAGCCGGTAGACCCTGTCCGCGTGCTCGCGAACGATCGCGTCCCACGAGGGCGGCGTCCAGTCGGCCGTCTCGATGGGCGCGACGGCCTCTGGCGAACTCGACTGCGTGCGCATCAGGTGTTTCGGCACCTCCATGTGGGCCGCCCGGCGACCCTTATGCGGCTCAACGGGCGACGGGTCCGGCTTGTTCCCGACTAGAGCCTGGCTTCCTGCTTATGTACCTTCTCCTGCTCTCTTTAAACGATCGTGAGAGTGGGCTGAGAGCAGCCTGAGAATCTCGGTTCGGGCCGCGTTCACCCGTTTTGGGCACAACTGGCACTAACCTGCGACCCGTGACCCCGGAATCGGCCCTGCGGGAGTACGTCGAGCAGTACCTCCCCGAGGACGACGTGCACCTGGCAGCGCGAGCACGCGGCCAGGAACTGGGCTGTGTGCCCATCGGTGCAGGTGGAGGCGCCGCACTGCGGTTCCTCGCGACCGCACTCCAGGCCCGCGCGGTAGTCGAGATCGGCACCGGTGCGGGCACGAGCGGCCTCTACCTCCTGGCGGGCATGCCCCAATCCGGCATCCTGACCTCGATAGACGTGGCTCCCGAACACCAACGAGCCGCCCGCGAGGCCTACGCCTCCGCGGGCATCTCCCCCTCGCGCACCCGCCTGATCATGGGCAAGGCGCTGGACGTGCTGCCCCGGCTGACCGACGCGGCCTACGACCTGGTCTTCGTCGACGCCTACAAGCCCGAGTACCCGCAGTACCTGCAGCACGGCGTGCGCATGCTGAGGCCGGGCGGCGTGATCGCGTTCGACAACGTCCTGTGGCACGGCGCTGTGGTGGATCACAGCAAGCGGGACGAGTCGACGCAGGCGATGCGGGACATCGCGCGGCTCGTCAAGGAGGACGACCGCCTGGTGCCGGTCATCCTGCCGCTGGGCGACGGCCTCCTGGTCGCCGCCCGCAGGCCCTAGTAAGCCCGGACGCCCTTGCCGAGGACCGTGACGCCGCTCGCCGAGACGGTGTAGCGCTCACGGTCCATCGGCGCGTCCACACCGATCAACGCCCCGTCGGGCACCACAACGTTCTTGTCCAAAATAGCCCGACGCACCACAGCGCCCTTGCCGATCCGAACTCCGGGCAACAGCACCGAGCCCTGCACCACGGACCCGACCTCGACGGTGACGTCGGACGAGATCACCGACCCGTGAATCTTCCCGGAGATGATGGAACCCGGGCCGACCATCGAGTCCTCAGCGGACCCACCGGCGATGAATTTCGCCGGCGGCAACGGCGGAGTGGCGGTGCGAATCGGCCACAACTCGTTGTAGAGGTTGAAAATCGGATGGACCGAAACCAGGTCCATGTGAGCGTCGTAGTAGGCGTCGATCGTCCCGACGTCGCGCCAGTACCCGCGATCCCGGTCCGTGGCCCCGGGAACCTCGTTGTCCTGGAAGTCGTAGACGTGCGCCTTACCGCGGTCCACCAGCATGGGGATGATGTCGCCACCCATGTCGTGGTCCGAGTCCGGGTTCAACGCGTCCCCGCGAAGCGCGTCCAGCAGCGCCTCGGTGGTGAACATGTAGTTGCCCATGGAAGCGAAGGTCACGTCCGGGTCGTCCGGCACGTGCGGCGGCTCGGACGGCTTCTCCAGGAACCGGGTGATCTTGCCGGAGGCGTCCGAGTCGATGCACCCGAAGGCCTTGGCCTCGGTCCGGGGCACGCGAATACCGGCAACGGTCACGGCCGCGCCCGACTCGACGTGCTGCGAGATCATCTGGCCGGGGTCCATCCGGTACACGTGGTCGGCACCGAAGATGACGACGTGGTCCGGCTTCTCGTCGTGGACGAGGTTCAGGGACTGGAAGATCGCGTCGGCGGATCCGGTGTACCAGCGGGGACCCAGGCGTTGCTGGGCCGGCACCGGTGTCACGTACTGACCGAGCACATTGGACAGGCGCCACGTCGTCGAGATGTGGCGGTCCAGCGAGTGCGACTTGTACTGCGTCAGCACGCAGAGCTTCGCGAGCCCCGCGTTGACCAGGTTCGACAGCACGAAGTCGACCAGCCGGTAGTTGCCCCCGAAGGGCACAGCCGGTTTCGCGCGGTCGGCCGTCAGTGGCCACAGGCGCTTGCCTTCACCACCGGCAAGCACAATTCCGAGAACGTGCGGCTGCCCCTTCACGGTATGTGACCCTATCTGTGCGATCGAGCTTCAACCAGACGCAAACGGCTTTGTCCCAACAAGTACCGCCGTGATCTACGGTGGGTGCGTGCGAGTTGCGCTCATGACGCGGGAGTACCCGCCGGAGGTCTACGGCGGCGCTGGTGTGCACGTGGGATTCCTCGTGCCCCATCTCCGCGAGCTCGTCGACGTCGACGTGCACTGCTTCGGTGCGCCCAGATCAGACGCCACGGCTCACAACCCGCCCCACAGCCTGGAGCAGGCGAACGCGGCCCTCACCACCCTCGCGGTGGATCTCGAGATGGCCGCGGCGGTGTCCGGGGCGAGCCTCGTGCACACGCACACCTGGTACGCCAACATGGGCGGTCACCTGGCCAAACTCCTGCACGGGATCCCGCACGTGGTGACGGCGCACTCGCTCGAGCCGCGCCGGCCGTGGAAGGCCGAGCAGCTCGGCGGCGGGTACCGGATCTCGTCGTGGGCCGAGCGCACGGCGTACGAACACGCCGACGCGATCATCGCCGTGAGCGACGGCATGCGGGCCGACGTGCTGGACGCCTACCCCGCGCTGGACCCGGCGAGGGTGCACGTGGTGCGCAACGGGATCGACTCCACGGCCTACCACCCGGTGAAGGAGACGGACGCGCTCACCACGCGCGGCATTGATCCGGAAAAACCGATCGTGGCGTTCGTGGGCCGGATCACCCGGCAGAAAGGTGTCGGGCACCTCGTCGCCGCCGCGCACGAGATCGACCCGAGCGCGCAGATCGTGCTGTGCGCGGGCGCGCCGGACACTCCGGAGATCGCCGAGGAGACCCGGCTGGCCGTCGAGGAGCTCTCCAAGACCAGGACCGGCGTCTTCTGGATCCAGCAGATGCTGCCGCAACCAGAGGTCCAGCAGATCCTCAGCCACGCGACGGTCTTCGCGTGCCCCTCGGTCTACGAGCCGCTCGGCATCGTGAACCTGGAGGCGATGGCGTGCGGCACGGCGGTCGTCGCGAGTGACGTCGGCGGCATCCCGGAGGTCGTCGTGCACGGCGAGACGGGGCTGCTCGTTCACTACGACGAGCATGATTTGTCGACATATCGACACGACTTGGCCCAGTCCATAAATGAATTAATCTCAGATCCTGCGCGGGCCCAGCGGTACGGCGCTGCCGGTCGCAAGCGCGCTGAGCAGGAGTTCTCGTGGTCGACGATGGCCGAGCAGACAGTCGAGGTCTACCGCAGCGTGATTTGAGTCACACTCACTCGGGGCAACCCCAAGGTGTGAACGCCGCCTTTAACCAGTAGTGACCATTCCGTTTCAACTGGTAAGGGGCGCGGAGACTGTGCGTGGTGCGGTGCTGGGTCTGGTGGTCCTCCTCGCGGTGACCGGATGCGGCACATCAGCCAAGACACAGCCGGCGGCCGTCCAGCTCAGGGTGGACGGCATGAAGCTCGCCGACGCCTCCGACCTGCAGGCTCAGGCCGAGGCCCAGCTCGCCTACACGCTGGAGTACGGCTACGTGGCACGGGCGGGCGCCGCGGCGGTCAGCTGCTGGTTCGCCAAGACGGGCGTCGAGGCCGAGGTCGACAAGCGGCTCTGGTGCGGACCGGTCCAGGTCCCGGGAACCGGGGCGGGCACCGACTGGGTGCCCGTGCCGTTGAAGGAAGTCACCAAGACCGGTGACGAGGTCCGCTACGAGGTGCAGTCACCGCAGGTGCCCGAGAAGGGCAAGCGCAGCACCCCGACCGGCAAGCTCGTGCGCACCGACGGCAAGGAGATCGACCCGTCGTCGCAGCAGGACCTCACCGCCGGCCGCGACTTCCTCGCCGTGCTGCCCGACGACGGCAAGCGTCCCAACGCCGACCTCGGGCTCGGCAACGTCGACATCAAGCTGCGCGACGACCTGCTGACCACCGCGGTGACGGGCTGGGCGAACCCGGACATCTGGTACACCGCCGAGGGCACCCTGCGCGCCGAGCAGGGCTCACGGCTGCGCGTCGTCCGGATGAAGGTCGAGAAGCTCTGGGAGACCGACAGCGGTTTCCACCGGACGAACTGGCAGGGGTTCGCCCCGCAACCGTCCGAGCTCGCCCTCGAGGTGCCCGGCAAGCGCCAGCTCCTGCCCGCCGACCGCCTCCCGGCCAACGGCTCGGTG
Source organism: Lentzea sp. NPDC005914 (assembly GCF_040629405.1). Lineage (NCBI taxonomy): Bacteria > Bacillati > Actinomycetota > Actinomycetes > Pseudonocardiales > Pseudonocardiaceae > Lentzea > Lentzea sp. NPDC005914. Next base: position 103,198 of record NZ_JBEXVQ010000025.1, read on the forward strand.
TTCGTCGTCTACACCGTCCCGGACCCGCAGGAGGGCGCCGAGTCGCTGATCCTCGGCTCGCTCGGCGCCAAGTCGCTCGAGCAGAAGGTCGAGATCCCGTCCGGCAAGCGCACCGACAACCCGCCGCGCGTGCTGCAGCGCTCCGCCGGCCCGAACCAGTTCGCCGAGCCGACCCAGAAGATCCGCTTCGGCGGCAACGCGATCGGCATGAAGATCACCGGCCTGCGGATCGGCAGGCAGCGCCCGGTCAAGCTCGGCGAGAGCCAGTACGACCTCGCCACCATCTCCGCTCCGGACAAGGCGCTGCTGGAGGTGCGGATCGAGGCCACCGGCGATCTGCCCGACACCGCCGCCGGCAGCGCGACCAAGGACCTGATCACCGTGACGCTGCCGGACGGCTCGACCGCCCCGCAGGTCGGCGCCCGCTACGACGGCGGCCCGCTGCCGTTCGCGATCGTGGTCGAGGTCCCCGCGGACACCCGCTCGGTCTCGGTCGGCCTCAACGAGGGCACCGTCGACGTGCCGAGGCTGGGCAAGCAGCTGGTCTCGCCGGTCGACTCCCGCATCACCCTCGCGCTGGAGTTCTGAACTGGTGGTGTGTTCACCAACCCTTGTCGGCCCATTTCGCGTCCAGGTGGGCACCTCGCGGTGCCGCCCCCACGCCCTCATATCGGGCATATGGGGGCGTGGGGGCGGTGCCCCGAGGTGCCCACCTGGGCGCGAAATGGACCGGCGAGGATTGTGAACACACCACCAGCATCGCGGCGAGCGCCAGCCAGCCGATGATCACCAGCACCAGCCCGCTCCAGCCCCACTCGCCGTACGCGGTGCTGCCGGACGTGCCGCCGATGCTGCTGCCCACGTAGAACCCGCACAGGTACAGCCCGGACGCGTGGCCACGAGCGTGGGACGGAGCCCGCGCGCCGACCCAGCTGCTCGCGATGGCGTGCGAGGCGAAGAACCCGGCGGTGACGATCGCCAGCCCGAGCGGCACCCACAGCAGGCTCGCCAACGTCCCGGCAGCGACCACACCGATGGTCATGAGCAGCACGCGCCCTCGTCCCAGCCGGTCCGACAGCCTGCCCGCGAACGCCGCCGCGGTGCTGCCGAACGCGTAGAACCCGAACACCAGCGACTCGAGCCACGACGGCCCGGTGAGCTGGAATCCCGCGACGTTGTAGAACGAGACGAACGCGCCGACCATCAGCACCGCGACCGCGTAGAGCGAGAGCAGCACCGGGTCCTTCAACGCCGCCTTCATCCCGCGTGGCGCGCGCTTCGGCTTGGCCTGGGCGCGTGGCAGGAAGAAGACCACGACCAGTGCGGCCGCGAGTCCGACGACGCCCGTGAGCAGGATCGACCCGCGCCAGCCCAGCCAGTCCACCGTCGTACCCGACAGCAGGCGGCCGACCATGCCACCGACGCTGTTGCCCGCGATCATGGCGCCCATGGCGGCACCGAGCTTCCCCTTGTCGAGCTCGTCGGCCAGGTAGGCCATCGACGCCGCCGGCACCCCGGCCGCCGCGATGCCCTGCAGCACGCGCAGCACCAGGAAGACGTCGTAGTCCGGGGCGAACGGCAGCACCACGCCGAGCACACCCGCCAGCAGCACGCTGATCACGATCACCGGCCGGCGCCCGACCCGTTCGGACAGCATCGCGACCGGCACGACCACCACGGCCAGCGCCAGCGTCGCGGCGGACAGGGCGAGCGACGCGCCACCCGGTCCGAGGCCGTACTCCGCGGCTATCTGCGGCAGCACCGGTTGCGGCGCGTACAGCAACGCGAAGCACGCGAGCCCGGACGCGGCGATGGACGCGGTCAACCTGGTGAGGGACACGCATTTGACGCTAAGCCATACGTCCAATACGGAAATGGGTCAGAATCAATTCGTGGATGAATTGGAGCTGGCCCCGAAGCTGGCGGTGCTGAAAGCGCTTGCCGCCGACGAGCACGTGACTCGCGTCGCGGAACGCGTCGGGCTGCCTCAGCCGACGATCAGCCGTTGGCTCGCGGAACTGGGCGAGCAACTCGGCGCGCCGATCGTCGTGAAGACCGGCCGCAGGGTTCGACTGACCCGCGCGGGCCGTCTCCTCGCCGAAGCGGCCACCCGGTCGCTGGCCGCGCTGGAACCCGGCCTGCGCGAGGTCGAGGAGGAGCTCGACCCGGAAAAGGGCCGCGTGGTGCTGGGGTTTCTGCACATGCTCGGCCGGTCACTCGTGCCGGAACTGGTCCGCGGCTTCCGCGCCGAGCACCCGCACGTCCGGTTCGGACTGGTCCAGAACGCCCGCTACACCGTGGTCGAGAAGCTGCGGCAGGGCGAGATCGACCTCGCCCTGGTCGCCCCGCCGCCGGACGGTCCGGAGTTCGAGTCGGTCGTCCTGTTCGAGCAGGAGCTGATCGTGGTCGTACCGTCCGGACACCGGCTGGCGACCAGGAAGTCCGTGCGGCTCAAGGACTTGGAGCACGAGGAGCTGATCCTGCTCGAACACGGCTACGGCCTGCGCCAGATCACGGACGACATGTTCGCCGCCGCCGGAATTTCGCCGAAGATCGCGTTCGAGAGCCAGGAGATCGAGACGGTGCGCGGCCTGGTGGCGGCGGGTCTCGGCGTCGCACTGCTGACGCACGCCGAGACCACACCGCCTGCCGGGCTGCGGGAACTACCGCTGGCCCCGCGAGCGAGCCGCGTCTTCGGACTGGCCTGGCTGAAGGACCACCCACTGCCGCCCGCGGTGAGAGCTTTTCGCGAGCACGCGCTCAGGACTCACGACGTCCAGCGCTGAGATCCCGACCACGTGCGCAGATACGACTCGGCGCCACCGAGCATGTCCTTCACGAGCTGATCACCGCCGGCCTGGCGGACCTGCTCGATCCAGTCGGGAAGCAGGCCGACGTGCGCGCCGCCGTCGGTGTTGATGTCCCACACCCGGTCGCCGGTGCGCTGCCGGTCGACGAGCGGGCCGTCGGGGTAGCTGCGGAACGGGTAGGTCACGCCGGTGCGCGGTGACGGGTGCGAGCCCACGCCGTTGAAGTCGCTGCCGAACCCGATCCCCACGTCGTACTTGCGGCGCAACGGCTCGGCCGCGGCCGCCTGGGCGGCGTACGCCGGAGCGTCGCTGTCGTAGCCCGCCACGAACCCGCCGAGCTGGTAGACCTTCTCGGTCCACTGCGCGTCCATCCAGCTGTGGCTCGACAGGATGCCGGGGTAGCGCTTCTGCGCCGCCAGCTCGAGGGTGCGACCGGCCGCCTTCACGCTCATGTGGTCGATCTCGATCATCATGTGCCGCTTCATCATGCCCTGCACCGCGTACTCGCCGAGCGACGTCAGGCCGCGCACGTTGCAGCGCTTCTCCTCGTCGTACTTCGGCGCGACGACGGTGGCCGGGATCAGGGCGTTCGGCGGGGCGACGCCGATCGGGTTGTCCTGCTGCGGTCCCGCGCACTTCTCGGTCTTCCACCACGTGCCCGTGCGCAGGAACTGGCCCGCGTTGAGCACGCCGCCCTGCACGCCCGAGTCGAACCTCACGCCGCACAGCGCGTTGTCGAACTTGTGGCACAGGAACGCGCTGCGCACGCCGAGCGCGTAGACCTCGTCGAGGCCGCGGTCGATGTCCGCCTTGCCGCACAACGGGAGGTCGAGCAGCTGACGGCAGCCGAACAGCTCAGAGGTCTCGATGCCGAGAATCACGGCGAGCTTGCCCTGCTTGACCACGTCCCGCGCCTGCTCGGACGACGTGACGATGCGGAACCAGCCCTTGCCGGGCCCGCCGAACATCTTGTCCACGAAGTCCTGCAGCTGGTACGTGCGCTGGGCCTGCAGCCGGACCGACGCCATCTCGTCGCACGGCTTGTCCTTGAACGGGTAGATCACGCACAGCGTCGCGTTGCTGGTGAGGTCCTGGACCAGCACGCGCTGACCGCCGCGCCACGACCGTTCGAGCCAGGCGTAGTAGTTCTGCTGGTGCGACACCGTCTTGTAGGAGGGCCAGTCCTTGAACGTCGGCCAGCCCACCGGGTCGTGGCCGTCGAAGTCGTTCGTGACGATCGCCTCGAACAACGCGCCGATGCCCGCCGGGTAGTGCTCGGGGCAGTCCTTGAGCGCTGCCGCCGCACCCTGCTCGTTGAACTCCTCGCCGCAGATCAACCGGCCGCCGAACGCCTCGCTGGTCATCAGGTGGTTGTGCGCGTCGACGAACCCGCGCACGTTCCCCGCCCCGTCCGTGCCCTTGAACGGCTCACCCGTGACGTTGATCTGCGAGTCCTGCGCGGGCCTCGCCACCGGTTCCCACCAGGGGCCGGCGGCAGTAGCGGGGGTTATGGCCGCTATGACCAACGAGACGGCGAGAGCCAGGCGGAGTAACACGAGCGCTCCTCTACGACGGTGTGAAGGCGCTCACATCATGCATGGAACATCGCCGTCTCGTATCGGCTGATCGTAGGTACTAACGCGAATATTTTTCAGCCAGCTCGATCAGCGTCCGCGCGCCGAAGCCCGTGGCGCCCGCGACGACCTCGTCGTAGGTCTTCTCCGACCGGGCCGGGCCCGCGATGTCGAGGTGCGCCCACGGGACGTCGCCCGCGAACTTCTGCAGGAACAGCGCCGCCGTGATGCCACCCGGTCCGGGCGGGCACTGCCGGTAGTCCGCGATCTCGCTGGTCACGGCGGCGATGTGCTCCTCCAGCAGCGGCATCCGCCACCACTTCTCGCCGACGTTCGCCCCCGCGTCGATCACGTTCTCGGCGATCTCGTCGGACGACGTGAACACCGCGCCCGTGCGCAGGCCGAGCGACACCTTCATGGCACCGGTCAGCGTCGCCACGTCGACGATCAGGTCGGGCTCGAGGTTCTGCACGGCGTACGCCATCGCGTCGGCCAGGACCATGCGGCCCTCGGCGTCGGTGTTCTGCACCTCGGTGGTCGCGCCGCCGTAGTGCCGCACGACGTCGCCGGGCCGGTACGACGTGCCGCTCACGTGGTTCTCGGCGCACGGCACGAGCCCGGTGACCCTGACCGGCAGTTGACGACGGGCGACGGCCATCAGCGCGGAGATCACCGCGCCACCGCCGGCCATGTCCGTGCGCATCAGGTGCATGCCGTCGGCGGGCTTGATCGAGATGCCGCCGGTGTCGAACGTGATGCCCTTGCCGACCAAGACCAGGTGCGGGCCGGTGGTGCCGTAGGTCAGCTCCAGGAACCGCGGCGGGCGGGCAGATCCGCCGCCGACGGCGAGCACGCCGCCGAAGCCCTGCTGCCGCAGCCACTTCTCGTCGCGCACGGTGGCAGAAAGTCCGTCGATCTTGTCCGCGAGCCTGGCGGCGGTGGTCGCGAGCCAGCGCGGGTCCTTGACGTTGGACGGGGTGTTGGCGAGGTCACGCGCCAGCGAGGTGGCCGTGGCCAGCGCGTGGGCCTTCAGTGCGGCCGAGGTCTGCACCTCTTCGAACCCGGTGTCCTGGCTGACGAGCCGCAGCGAGCCGACGCGGTTCGGGCCTTCCTCGCCGGTGACCTTGAAGCGATAGCCGCCGAGCGCGGCGCCGAGCACGAACGCGCGCACCTTGTCGGCGTCGAAGTCCGGGGTCAGCAGCACGTCGGCGCTCTTGGGGGCGTCCTCGCCGCTCAGCGCGCGCACCAGGGCCGCGCCGGCCGTGCGGTAGTCGCTCAACGTCCCGGTGCCGACGCCGAGCGTCCAGGCCTCGTCGTGCCGGACGGCCTCACCGGCCTTGCCCGTCAGGTCGGAGACGTCGATGCCGTCGCCGCCCGGTCCGAGCGCGGGTCCGGTGCCCGCGAGCACGACCGCCGTGACGTTGCGGCGCGAGGTGGTGGCCACCTCGACGTCCACGAGCCTGGTTGGCACTGACGGAACCGTCGACCCCACGACTGACCCTCCCCTATTGCATTAACGACCGTTCAGTCTCCCCCATGGCCGGACGAAGCGATGCCCCGGCCTCCACTATGGAACACAGTGGAAACCGGGGCTCTGGTACTTCTCACCGGGAGGCCTCAGCCGGCGGCGGCCTTCAGCGCGTCGCCCAGGGCGCTGGCCTCGTCCGCCGACATCTCGACGACAAGGCGCCCACCACCCTCGAGCGGTACGCGCATGACGATGCCGCGTCCCTCCTTGGTGACCTCGAGGGGACCGTCGCCGGTCCGGGGCTTCATGGCCGCCATCGCGTGCTCCCTCCGTCAACATCTTCCCCGTCCGGCCAGGCCGGATCTGCTCCATTCTCCCCTATCGCGACTCAGGGGCGAAACCGAACCGATCTTTTGGCGAGTTCGAGTGACAGTTGTCGATCTTCACTTGTGCCTGATCAACACCTGTTTTCACGACTGCACAACACTTTCGGCACAGCTGGGCGCGGCGTGACAGACTGGGCCGGATGCGAGCTCGTTCCGCGCTCTTCGACGTGTACGGCGGCCACCTTCGCGAACGCGGTGGTGCCGCCACGATCGCTGCCCTCGTCCGGCTGCTGGAACCCCTCGGGTTCGCCGCGCCGGCCGTGCGCACGGCTGTTTCACGCACCGTCCGGCAGGGCTGGCTGCACCCCGTCCGACTGCCCGGCGGGCCGGGTTACGCGATGACACCTCGCGGGGAACGAAGGCTCGACGAGGCCGCGTCCCGCATCTACCGCACCGGGCCGTCCACCTGGGACGGTCGCTGGCACGTGGTGGTGCTGGAGGAGATGCCCGGTCGCGACTCGCGTGACCATCTGGCGTCGGAGCTGCAACTGCTCGGTTACGGCGCGCTCGGTCCTGTGACGTGGATCGCTCCCAGACCGTCGCCCGAGCTGGCCGACGTGCTGGCCGCGGAAGAAGTGTCCGCACGAACTTTTCACGGTTCACACGACGGTGCGGACGTCGAACTCGCGTCGAAGGCCTGGGACCTCGCCGAACTCGGACGCGACTACGCCGCCTTCGTCGCGCACTGGCGGGCACAGGTGTCCGTTGTGGACGAAATCGACGACGCGGCGGCGTTCGCAGCGTCACAGCAGCTGCTGCACGCGTGGCGCAAGTTCCTGTTCCGCGATCCCGGTCTTCCTGCTGAACTGTTGCCACCGGACTGGCCGGGGCACGCGGCAGCGTCGTTCTTCGACGAACAGACACTGCGGCTGGCACCGGGCACGAGTCGTTTCGTCGACGAGTGCCTGCGCCCGGTTCGCAACGTTTCCACAGCTTGATGGAGGTCCAGTGTCCGAGCTCCTCGTCGACGACGCCGATGGTGTGCGCACGTTCACGTTCAACCGCCCTGAGTCGTTCAACGCCTTCACCATCGCGCTGAAGGAGTCGTTCCTCGCCGCGCTGAAGGAGGCGGCGGCCGACGAGTCGGTGCGCGCGGTGGTGATCACGGGTGCGGGCAGGGCGTTCTGCGCGGGTCAGGACCTCAAGGAGCACATCGGGTTGCTGCAGGCCGGCGACCCCGCGCCGCTGCACACCGTGGAGAAGCACTACAACCCCATCGTGCGCGAGCTGATCGGCATGCCGAAGCCGGTGATCGCCGCGGTCAACGGCAGCGCGGCCGGCGCGGGAGCGTCGTTCGCCTACGCCTCGGACCTGCGCATCGCGGGCACGTCGGCGAAGTTCCTGATGGCGTTCGCGAACGTCGGCCTGACCGCGGACTCCGGTGCGTCGTACACGCTCCCACGGCTGATCGGCCACGGGCGCGCGATGGAGATGATGCTGCTGGCACAGCCGGTCGGCGCCGAGGAGGCGTTGCGGGTCGGCATGGTCAACCAGGTCGTGCCGGACGAGGAACTGCAGGAAACCGCGCACCTGCTGGCCGCCAAGCTCGCCAAGGGCCCGACCACCGCCTACGCGAAGATCAAGGAAGCGCTGGCAGCGGCCGCGGACGGCACGCTCGAGGACGCGCTGGAAGCCGAGCGCCGAACTCAGGCCGACTGCGGTGCCACGGAAGACCACCGCGAGGCCGTCGACGCGTTCGTCAACAAGCGCGCCCCGAAGTTCATCGGGCGCTAGCGCGGAAGCACGTCGCGATGTGGTCGTCCACCATCCCGGTGGCCTGCATCAGCGCGTAACACGTGGTGGGGCCGAGGAACTTGAAGCCGCGGCGCTTCAGTTCCTTGGCCATCGCCTTGGACTCGGCGGTGATGGCCGGAACGTCCGCGAACGTCGCGGGACGAACGTGATCAGCGGGCGCGAACGACCACAGCAGCGCGTCGAGGTCCAGATCTTCCTCGACGATCACGCGGGCGTTGTGGATGGCCGCGTCGATCTTCATCCGGTTCCGGACGATTCCGGCGTCCGCCATCAGCCTTTCCACGTCGGCCGGCCCGAACTCCGCCACCAGCTTCGGATCGAAGTCGCCGAACGCCGCGCGAAACGCCGGGCGCTTGCGCAGGATCGTGATCCACGACAGCCCGGACTGGAAGGCCTCCAACGACATCCGCTCGTACAGCGCGTCGGTGCCGTGCAGCTCAACGCCCCACTCGGTGTCGTGGTAGTCCATGTAGTCCGGGGTCGAGTCTCCCCAAGGGCAACGAACGATCACCGGTACTCCTCGGCGAAACGGGCGAACCGCTGCAGCGACCGGCGCAGCATCAGCACGAAGAGCGGCTTCACCAACGGGTAGAAGAACGGCACGTCGAGACGTTCCGTCCACACGAAACGGCTACCGCGCACGGCGAACACCCCGGTGCCTTTCACCACGTTCCCGAGGTGCAGAACCTCGACGGCGTGCGGCGGGTCCCAGCGCGTGATCCTCATCCGGTCCGAGACGCCGAACGTCCTGGCGTCGATCTCGCTGCCGACCGACTTCCCGTCACCGGCGACGACCGTCACCTTCGTGCCGAACACCCACTCGGACTGGCGTTCCCAGTCGCTCATCGCGCGGAAGATCGTGTCGGGTGGCGCCGCGACCTCGACCGTCAGCTCAAGCTCGGTCACTGCTCTCCAGCTCCTCGACGCGGGCCCGCAGCTCCCCGACCTCGGTCGCGAGCCGCTGCAGCACCCAGTCGACCTCGCTCATCTTGTAGCCGCGGAACACCTGCTGGAACTTCAGCTCGCGGACGTCCTCCGCGGTGATGTCGTCCGACGGCAGCCGCGTCGGCGAGGCGCCGGGGGGCAGCGGGGCGAGCTCCTCGCCGCGGCCGAACACCAACGCCGCGAGCAGGAACACCACTGCCGCGACGGCCACCATCACGATCAGGTAGAGAAGGGCGTTGGTCACGCGACGATCGTGGCACAGCTCAGGCAGCGGCGAGCGAGCAGACCGAGCCGGACGATCACCGTCCAGGTGATCAGGCTCGCGATGCTCATCGGCAACGACTGCATCAGCCGCGAGGCGTCGACGTGCGCGGTGGCCGCGATGATCGCGACGTTGCCCAGCAGCACCACGCCCACGGCCAGGACCGCGACGGACGCGGCCAGCTTGGCCAGCAGTTTCGTGTCGTACGTGCGGGCGAGGATCCGCCCGAGGACGAGGGCCACCAGCGCGACACCGGACGCGACACCGCTGGCCAGGTCGTTGGCCTTGGCGATGAACAGGTACCAGGACGGCGGCATCGCACCGAAGTCCTGCCACGGGCCGATGAGCAACATGCGTCCGTACTCCCACGCCATGTGCGTCAACGGCAGCACGATCGCGAGCCAGATGAGCGTGCGCGTGCCGTACGCGACGGCGAGCTCGGCCTGGTACTCGTTCGCGATCTCCTTGACCGGCCCGAACTCCTCGACGGCGCGTCTGCGGGCCTCTTCCTCGGTCAGCCCGCGGTCGACGTGCGCCTCGGTGGCGTCCTCGAGGCTGTCGCGGGTCTCCGTGAGCAGGTCCCGGACCTGCTTCTTCGAACCCTGCAGCCGTCCCCCGAGATCGGTCACGTAACGCTCGATCAGGTCTGTGCCCACTTGCCGCCACCCCCCAGCACCCCGTCGATGACCGTCGTGAACTCCTGCCACGCGCTGCGCTCGGCGTTCAGGGCGCGCTGTCCCGCCGAGGTGAGCTTGTACGTGCGGCGCTTGCGGCCGCCGACCGTGCTCCAGTCGCTGACCACGTGCCCGGCGCGCTCCAGCCGGCGCAGCGCCGGGTAGACCGTGCCCGTCGGCAGGTCGAGCGCACCGCCACTGCCCTGCTGCAACGCTTCGATGATCGCGTAACCGTGCAGCTGCCTGCCGTCCAGCGTGGCGAGCAACAACGCGTCCAGGTGACCTCGTAGCGCGTCGGGCTTCATGAGTAGCGACTCTACTCATCAGGTCACCCCCGAGGACCCCTGAGAGAGCCCTGAGATCTCCCTGACTTCTCGCCGAAAGGGTCGATGTGTAGCCGAGCTACATATAGCCTCCCTACTCATGAGCGCAACAGACCTCGCCCGGCTCCAGTTCGCGTTGACGACGTCGTTCCACTTCCTGTTCGTGCTGCTCACGCTGGGTCTGGTCACTCTGCTCGTGATCATGCAGACCAGGTTCACGATCACCGGCGTGCCCGTGCACGAGCGGATGACGCGGTTCTGGGGCCGGATCTACGTGATCAACTACGCGCTGGGGATCGTCACCGGCATCGTCATGGAGTTCCAGTTCGGGCTGAACTGGTCGGGCCTCGCCACCTACGCCGGCGACGTGTTCGGCGCGCCGCTCGCGATGGAGACGCTGATCGCGTTCTTCCTGGAGTCCACGTTCCTGGGGCTGTGGATCTTCGGCTGGGGCAGGCTGAACCGCTGGGTGCACCTGGCGTTGCTGTACCTGACCGCGTTGACAGCCTTTGCGTCCGCGTTCTGGATCATGGCGGCGAACGGGTTCCTGCAGCACCCCGTCGGCTACCGGGTCGAGGGCAACGTGTTGCGGCTGGACGACTTCTCCGCGCTGCTGACCAACCCGACGTTCACCTCCGCCCTGATGCACGTGATCTTCGCGTCGCTCACGGCCGGCGGGGTGTTCCTGACCGGCGTCTCGGCGTACCACTTCATCAAGCGCACACCGGAGACCGACTTCTTCCGGCGGTCGCTGCGGATGGGCGTGATCACCACGGCCCTCTCCACGCCGTCGCTGATCGGGGCGGGGTTCGCGCAGTTCCCGGTGATCGCCCAGTACCAGCCGGGCAAGTCGTCGGCGGTGCCGTGGATCGGGGCGCCGCTCGGGTTCATGATCATGATCGGGATGACGCTGACGATGGTCAGCTGGGTCACGCTGCCGCTGCTGATCAAGGACGCCGTGATCCGGATGCGGTTCCCCCTGTACCTCATGGTGATCGGCATTCCGCTGCCGTTCATGGCGGCGATCTTCGGGTGGATGTTCCGCGAGATCGGACGGCAACCGTGGCTGGTCTACGGGCTGTTGCGGACCGAGGACGCGGTGTCCCACGTGGACGCCTCGCAGATCCTGTTGTCGCTCATCGTGTTCACGTCCCTGTTCGTGCTGCTGGCCTGCGTCGACTGGGCGTTGATCGCACGTGCGGTCCGTCGCGGTCCGGACGTGGCGCCCGCACCCGTTTCGCCGTTGGTGGTGACGCTCTGATGGAAATGCTCTGGCTGGTCGTGCTCGGCACGCTGACCGTCGGCTACTTCGCGCTGGCCGGCTTCGACTACGGCACCGGGTTGCTGCTGCCGTTCCGCAAGAAGGACGTTGTCCTGCAGCGGATGACGCCGTTCTTCCTGGGCAACGAGGTGTGGCTGGTCGCCGCGATCGGCGTGCTGTTCGCGGCGTTCCCGCGACTCGAGGGCGAACTGCTGTCCGGCGCGCATTCGGTGTTCACGCTGGTGCTGGCCGGGCTGGTGCTGTTCATGGCGGCCGTGCAGCTGAGGTTGTGGTGGTGGCTGGTGTTCTCGGGCGCCCTGATGGTTTCCGTTGGCTGGGGGCTGTTTCTCGCACATCTGCTGCACGCACCTGTGTACGTGGCGCTGGTGATGCCGGTGCTGTTCGCCTTGCACGGCTGGGTTTTCCAGACCCGGCGGTGGAAGCTGTTCCCGTTGACCGCACTGCTCTGCGCACTGCCGATCCCGCTCGCGTTCAGCTCTGTCAGCACGAACGGCCTGATGGCGCACTCCGACACGCTCGGCCTGCTCGCGTGGGTCGCGATTCCGATCATTCCGCTGGTGGTGTTGCTGCAATGGTCGATCGTCGCCATCTCCTCGCGCTGATCCCGCTCCCGTTCCTCGTGCTGGCGCAGGCGGAGCTCCTGGCGTCGGCGCTGAGCGGCGGTTCCGGATTTCTCCTGCTGTGCCTGGTCATCGGGCTGCGGGTGCTGACGTGGTGGGTGCACCGCTCGATGGCCCACCGCGCCGCCGAACGCACCCGCGCCCGGCTGAGACAGGCCTTCCTGCGTTCGCCGGGAACCAGGGCGGGTGAGGTCGCCACGCTCGTGACTCGCGGCGTGCACGATGTGACGCCTTACGTCGTCGGCTATCTGCCGCAACAGATCCTGGCCGTGGCAGTCCCGCTGGCGGTGGTCATCCGACTGGCGTTCGCCGACCTCACGGCCGCGCTGACGATCCTGCTGACGCTGCCGTTGATCCCGATCTTCGGCGCACTGGTCGGCGCGCACACCCGTGAGCGGACGGCCCGTCAGTGGGCCGCGTTGGCCACGCTCGGCGGGCACTTCCTGGACGTGGTCAAGGGAATCGGCACGCTCCGGGCGTTCGGACGGGCCGAGGCGCAGTCCACGACCGTCCGGAAGCTGGCCGCACAGCACCTGACCGAGACGATGTCCGCGCTGCGAGTGGCGTTCCTGTCGGCGTTCGTGCTGGAACTGGTCGCCACGATGTCGGTGGCGATGGTCGCCGTGCCGGTCGGACTCAGGCTGCTCGGCGGCGGAGTGCCGCTGTTCACCGCACTGCTCGTGCTTTTCCTTGCGCCCGAGGCATTTCTGCCCCTGCGAGCGGCCGGAGCCCAGTACCACGCGAGCGCTCAGGGCCGTGAGGTGCTCGCCAAGCTCCCCACCACTGCCGACCACACCGGCGTGACCCCACCGGATCTCGCCAGCGCCGAAATCGTGTTCGACAACGTGAGCGTCCGCAGCCTCAAGGGCTTCTCGCTCACGATCAGGCCTGGTGACCGGATCGCGCTCGTCGGGCCGAGCGGCGCGGGCAAGAGCACGGTTCTGGGGCTGCTGCTGGGGTTCGTGCGGCCTGACGACGGCCGGGTGCTGGTCGGTGGCGTCGACCTGCGCGAGATCGACCGGAAAGCCTGGCTGGAAGCGCTGTCGTGGGTGCCCCAGCGACCGACGCTCGTGCCGGCGAACCTGTCGTCCGGCGAGCAGCAACGGGTCGCGCTGGCCAAGGCGCTGGACCGGCGGCAAGCCGGGTTGTTCCTGCTGGACGAACCGACCGCGCACCTCGACGCGGACACCGAAGCACTGGTGCTGCAGGCAACGCGCGACTTCACGAAGGGCCGGACCGCGGTGATCGTCGCGCACCGGCCGACGCTGCTCAGCGAGGTCGACAGGGTGGTGACGGTGTGAAACTCGCGATCCTCGTCGGAACACTCGCCGAACTGGCCGGCGTCGGTCTCACCGCGACGGCGACCTGGCTCATCATGCGCGCCGCCGAGCACCCGCCGATGCAGGCGCTGACCGTGGCGATCGTCGCGGTCCGCACGCTCGCGCTCGCCAAGGGCGCATTGCGCTACCTCGAACGCCTGACCAGCCACAAAGCCGTGCTCAGTGAGGCCGTCGACCTGCGCGGCAGGGTCTACGACGACCTGACCGGCCGTCGGCACATCCCGTCCGGCACCGCCCTCACCCGCATCGTCACGAACGTCGACCAGCACCTCGACACCAAGCTCCGCGCCACCCTGCCGTGGATCACCGCGGCCCTGGTGAGCGCCGTGGCGGCAGTCTTCTCTCTCCCGCTCGCCATCGGCCTTCTGATCAACGTCGTCCTGCTCCCCTGGCTGGCCATCCGCACGCCGCAGGACCTCACTCCGTTGCGCGCCAAGCTCACCGAAGAAACCACCGAACTGGTGCACAGCAAAGAAGAACTGATCGCCTACGGCCTGTTCGACGAGAAGGTCTGCGCCGCTGCCGAGACCGCGAAGGCGTTGTCCCGCAAGGAACGCACCCGTGACCTGACTCCACTCGCGATCGCCGTCCAGTTCGGCACGGCACTGTTCATGCTCGCCCAGAACGAGCCGGCCTGGCTGATCATGGCCGCCATCGCGACCTTCGAGATCACCATCCCGCTGGCAGCGCTGACCAGGCCCGTCCCGGAGCCGACGGACGAACCCGAACCTGCCCTCAACCAGGAAGTCCCTGCGCTGCAGGGCAGAACGGCGATCGTCGGCCCGAGCGGCATCGGCAAGACCACGCTGCTCAACGTCATCGCCCACCAGCTCGAACCCAGCAAGGGAGCCCTGGCCGACGCGCACGTCTTCCACACCACAGTTCGCACCAACGTCCTGCTGGCCAAACCCGATGCCACCCAGGAGGAACTCGACCGAGCAGCCCAGATCGCCGAGCTGGACCTCGACTGGGACCAGGTCGTCGGCGAACGCGGCGAGGAGATCTCCGGCGGTCAACGACAACGCCTGATCCTCACCAGGTCAGTGCTGGCGAACCCGGAAGTCCTGCTCATGGACGAGCCGACGGAAGGCCTCGACCCGGACCAGGCCGACCGAGTGCTGGCCAAGATCCTGGACAACTGCCAGGGCACCGCACTCGTCGTGACCCACCGCGAAGAGCAGCTAGCGCTCTTCGACCACGTGCACCATCGGGGGCCGATCAGCCACGAGCACGTCGGTCGAGTCGGGTAGCCACTCGCCGTCGACCTGCACGAACTGCGTCAGCGGCCCGGACTCCAGCGGCACCTGGCACCGGGCCAGCGCGGTCCCCATGATCTGCGAGGACATCACGCCGAGCTGCAGCAACGACCGGTTGCGGTGCTTGCGCACGCCCAGGTTCACCTGAGCCAGCGCCGACAGCCCGTACATCCGGTGCACGTCCAGCAACAGCCCGATCTCCACTCCATACCCGGCAGCGAACGGAACGGACTCCAAAAAGGACCGGGTGGCCGCGTACTCGCCGCCGAGCGGTTGCACCACACCGGAAAGCTCCGGCCGCAACGTGTTCAGCAACGGCCGCGCCACCAGTTCGGTGACCCGCCCGCCACCAGAGCTCTCCAACCGCAACGGCCGCCGGTAGAACCCCTTGACCAGGTGCACGTCAGCATCGAGGAGCAACGGCCCGAGCAACGCCGTGACGAACGCGGTCTCCGGATCCACCAGGTCGGAGTCCAGGAACACGATCACGTCGCCGGAGGTCGCCGCGAGCGACCGCCACAGCACCTCGCCCTTGCCGGGCACCGGTTCCAGCCACGGCACGACGTCCTCGCGCCGCACCACCCGTGCCCCGGCCTCAGCGGCAACGAGAACAGTCCGGTCGGTCGACCCGGAGTCCATCACCACGAGCTCGTCGACCAGCGTCCCGAGCAACGGCCGGACCACCCCGACGACGTCGCCGACGGTCTCCTCCTCGTTCAGCGCGGGCAGCACGACGGACACGGTCCGGCCGCGCTTCAACGCCACCAGTTCCTCGACCGTCCACGACGGCTGCTGCCACGTGTGCGTGGCGAACCAGGTCTCGACAGCGGGCAGCATCAGGCCAGCGCCCGCACCGCTCGGGCAGGCGGACGGGTTCCCGTCACGCTCGCAACCATCTCCACGACCTTTCTCGCCTGCCGGACGTCAGATGCACGAATGGCGCGTGCTCCGGACATCGCAGCCACCGTGGCAGCCGCGAGGGTGAAATCTTCATCCCCTGCCGGGATCGTCACGACGTCCAACGCTTCGGACAGCGCCGGCAATTCCAGCTCGCCGTCGAATTCGACGACGTCGGCACCGTCATTAATGGTCTGACCCAAAGCGTCCGCGCTGGTCAGATGCGCAACGACCAGCACGCGGTCTTTCGGCAGCTCAGTGACGCGGAATCGGTTCACGCCGCCCAGCGTAAAACAGTGACCTGGCTCACAGCCTCTTGCTACCCGCGAGTAGCAATCTGTTTACTCCCCAGTAACAACCCTGTGTGATCTACGTCATGGTCAAGGAGGACCAGCGTGCGACGATCACTTGTTTTAGTCCTGGTACTCCTCACATCCCTGCTCGGTGCTCCAGCTGCCATCGCGGCCCCTGGGCACCAGATCTCCTACAAGTCGATCTCCGGCGTCGGTGGCACCACCCTGAAGGCCTTCGTCGTCGAACCGACCGGAATCGGCAACGGTCCCTTCCCGTTGCTCGTCATGCCGTCCAGCTGGGCGGTGCCGGACATCGAGTACGTCGGCGCGGCGGCCAAGCTCGCCAAGGAGTCCGGCTACGTCGTGGTGAGCTACACCAGCCGCGGCTTCTGGGACTCCGGCGGTGAGATCGACATCGCCGGTCCGGACACCGTCGGTGACGTCAGCAAGGTCATCGACTGGGCCATCGCGAACGCTCACGCCGACGGCACGAAGGTCGGCGTCGCCGGGATCTCCTACGGCGCCGGGCAATCCCTGCTGGCAGCGGCCAACGACAAGCGCATCAAGGCCGCGGCGGCGTTGAGCACGTGGACCGACCTGGCCCGCTCGCTCTACCCGAACAGCACCGTGAACAAGCAGGCCGTCGAGGTCCTGCTCGCGGCCGGGCACGCCACCGGACGTCCCGGACCCGTCCTCAACGAGGCCGAGGACGCCTACCGCGACGGCAGGTTCTGGGAGGTCGTGCCGATCTCCGAGGGCCGTTCGGCGGCTTCGAAGATCGCGCAGATCAACGCCAACGGCACGGCCGTGATGCTCGGCAACGCCTGGAACGACGGCATCTTCGCGCCGGGCCAGGTCGCGGACTTCTACGGCAAGCTCACCGGCCCGAAGCGGCTCATGCTCTCACCGGGCGACCACGCCACCGCCGAACTGTTCGGCGCGGCCGGTCTGCCCAACGAGATCTGGGAGTCGGTCGGCCGCTGGTTCGACCGCTACGTCAAGGGCTCGGCCAACGGCGTCGACGCCGAACAACCCGTGCAGCTCAAGCCCAACAACGGCGGCACGTGGAAGAAGTTCGGCGCGTGGCCGTCCGGTGCGGGCGACACGATGCAGCTCGACGGCAAGAAGATCTACGCGGGCTGGAACACCGTCGCCGACAGCGGCACGATCCTGCTCTCCGGTGCGCTGCAAGGGTTCCTGAACATCCCGACCGGGGTGTCGCTGCCGTTCATCGACCGCAACCTCGCGGGCGTGTGGGGCGGTCCGCAGTACCCGAGCGGTGCAACGCTCGCCGGCACGCCGAAGCTCAGGCTGACGGTGACGCCGAGCGCGGAGATCACCACGTTGTTCGCGTACCTGTACGAGGTCGGGCCGCTGGGCCTGGGCGCGCTGATCACGCACAAGCCGGTGAAGGTGACCGGCGCGGGCCGCACGCAGACGCTCGACGTCGAGCTCGAGCCGACCGTGTGGAACGTCGGCGCGGGCAACCGGATCGCACTGGTGATCGACACGGTCGACCCCCGCTATCTAACGGAATCGACACGGGGATCGACCGTCACGTTCGGACCGTCGAGCTTGACGGTGCCGAAGGCGTAAGAATGTCCGGGTGGACCTCACCCGGCAGCAGGTGCTCTTCCACCGGATCCATCAGCACGAGTTGGACCGGCGGATCTCCGACGCGGCCGAGCTGGCGGTGTTCTCCCTGGGCGTCCAGGACAACACCTCCGGTTCGGCCGTGCTGAGCCTCGCCGCCCGCATCACCGATCCGTCCGTGGACGAGTTCATCGTGACCTGGTCCGTGCGCGGCGCACCCCACCTGCACCGGGCCGGTGAGCTCAAGGCGTTCGCCCGCGCGCTGTGGCCGTGGAGCGACGCCGACGCCCTGGCCCGGGCGTCACGCCCGAAGGTCGACGACATGCTGGCGTCGCTGCGGCACATCGCCACGGCCATGCGGTCCATCGTCACGAAGCCGATGAGCAAGGGCGACGTCAGCAAGGCGCTGACCCCGTTGGCACCCAAGCAGACCGTCGAGGCGTGCCGGGGTTGCCAGACCGAGCACGTCAGTGACCCGATCTTCCGGCTCGGCGCGCTGCCGGCCGGCCTGCGGATCATCCCCGAAGAGAAGACCGTGACGTTCGAACGGATCCACGGCTGGCCGGGTGTCCCGCGCAAGACCGCCGGTTTCCACGAGCTGGTGCACCGCTACCTGACCCTGCACGGCCCGGCCGGACCGTCCGAAGTGGCCAGTTACTTCGGCACGACCACCCGTGAGGTCAAGAAGCAGTGGCCCGCAGAAGGTCTCGTGGAAGTGACCGTCGAGGGCCAGAAGGCGTGGCTGCCGGAGGACGTCGAGATCGCCGACGCCGAACCGCCGGACGTGCGCCTGCTGCCGCCGACCGACCCGTACCTGCAGGCCCGCGACCGAGACCTGCTGCTCCCGGACAAGGCCGCGCAGAAGGACATCTTCCGCATCCTGGGCCGCCGGGGCGCCATCCTGGTCGACGGCGAGATCGCGGGCTCCTGGCAGGGCAGGGTGGTGTCCGGCAAGCGGTTCGAGGTGACGGCCACGCCGTACCGCCCGCTGCCGGATCTCCTGCCGGAGGCCCAGATCCTCGCTCGGGCCAAGGGACTAGACGACGCAAGCGTCAAGAGCAACTGACACGTCGTCCGTCACGACGAGCGACTTCAGCGCCGCGTGCGACACGAATCCCTTGTCCCGCAGCTCGATCAGCCACTCGACGAGTCCCTTGTAGTGGTTGTCGACGTCCAGCAGCACCACCGGCTTGGCGTGCATGCCCAGCACGTGCGACGTCCACACCTCGAAGAACTCCTCGGCGGTTCCGATGCCACCGGGCAACGTGAGGAACGCGTCCGCCTTGTCGTCCATCATCTTCTTGCGCTCGCGCATGGTGTCGACCACGTGCAGTTCCGTCGACTCCCGGTCCGCGATCTCCCTGGTGGCAAGGCCCTTGGGGATCACGCCGTAGGTGTGCGCCCCACCGGCACGAGCCTCCCGCGCCACCGCGCCCATCATCGACGTCTGCCCGCCACCCCAGACGAGGTTCCAGCCGCGGGCCGCGATCTGGCGCCCCACCTCGGCGGCGAGGTCGACGTAACTCTGCGGCACCGTGCTCAAAGACCCGCAGTACACAGCGACATACATCAGTGCGCGTCCGCCCATGCCTGGTGCGCTTCCTGAACCACGCGCACCGCGTCGTCGATGTCGTCCGTCAGGTGCAGCAGCGAGAGGTCCTTCTCGCCCACCTTGCCACCTTCGAGGACCGAGTTCTTGATCCAGTCGTACAGCCCCTGCCAGTACGACGTCCCGAACAGCACCACCGGGAACTTCGTGACCTTCTTGGTCTGCACCAGCGTCAACGCCTCGAACAGCTCGTCGAGCGTGCCGAACCCGCCCGGCAGGCAGATGAAGGCCTGCGAGTACTTGATGAACATCGTCTTGCGCACGAAGAAGTACCGGAAGTTCACACCGAGGTCGACCCACGGGTTCAGCCCCTGCTCGAACGGCAGCTCGATCCCGAGCCCGATCGAGAACCCGCCGGCCTCCGAGCACCCCCGGTTGACCGCCTCCATGGCACCGGGCCCACCACCCGTGATGGCGGCGAATCCGGCCTCGGCCAACGCCTTGCCGAGATCGCGGCCGAGCTGGTACTCGGGGTGATCACGCCCGGTCCGCGCCGACCCGAACACGGTCACCGCGCTGGGCACCTCGGCCAGCGCGCCAAAACCTTCGACGAACTCAGCTTGGATCCGCAGCACCCGCCACGGATCCGTGTGCACCCAGTCGGAGGGCCCACGGGAATCCAGCAACCGCTGGTCCGTCGTGGTCAGCTCGTCCCGGCGCCCGCGCCGCAGCACGACCGGCCCGCGCATCTTCTCCTTGGGACGCTCGTCCACCACGCCGTTCTTGTCTTCCGTCATCACTGAGATCTTAGTGATCAGGCAAGCAAAAATCGCTTAAGCACGTCGAAACAACCGGTGATCTGATGGACGGGCACGTTCTCTTCCCGCGTGTGCGCCAACGTGGGATCGCCGGGGCCGAAATTCACCGCGGGCATCCCCAGCGCCGCGAACCGCGCCACGTCCGTCCACCCGAGCTTCGCCACCGGCGTTCCCCCGGCAGCCTCGACGAGCTCCTGCGCGGCGGGAGCGTTCAACCCCGGCAGCGCACCGGCGGCGAAATCCGTGACGGTGATATCGAAGCCCTCGAACACCTCACGAAGGTGCTGCGCCGCCTGCTCCACCGACCGATCCGGCGCGAACCGGTGGTTGACCGAGAGCACGGCCTCGTCGGGCACGACGTTGCCCGCGACACCACCGCTGATCTTCACGGCCTGCAGGCCTTCGTGGTACTGGCAGCCGTCGATCTCGGGCTGGCGCGGCACGTACGCCTCCAGCCGCCGCAGCGCCTCTCCCATGCCGTGAATGGCGTTCTCACCCATCCACGCCCGCGCGGTGTGCGCCCGCTTCCCGCTGGTCCTGATCTCGATGCGCATCGTGCCCTGGCAGCCGGCCTCGACCGTCCCGTTGGACGGCTCGCACACGATCGCCAGGTCCCCCTGCAACCACTGCACGAGATCCCGCTGGATCCGCGTGAGCCCGTTGCGCTCGGCCTCGATCTCTTCGCAGTCGTAGAAAACGAACGTCAGGTCGTGTCGCGCGTTCTCGCTGAGAGCGGCGATGGCGAGCATGACGGCGTCGCCACCCTTCATGTCCACCGTCCCGCACCCGTGCAGGATCTCGCCCTCACGACGGCTGGGGAAGTTCTGGTTGATCGGCACGGTGTCCAGGTGTCCGGCGAGCACCACCCGCCGCTCCCGCCCGAGGTTCGTCCGAGCCAGCACCGCGTTCCCCGATCGGGTGATCTCCAGGTGAGGCGCGTGCAGCCGCAGCGATCGCTCCACGAGATCCGCGATCTCCGCCTCCTCCCCGGACACGCTGCGCACATCCACCAGCGCAGTGGTCAGTTCGATCGGGTCGGCGAAGAGATCAAGGGTGTCGGACACGACCCAACCCTACTCATTCGGCTTCGCCACTAGACCGTTCAGCCGATAGCGTGCGCTGCGTGATCGAACGCACACTCCTGGTCATCTCCCTGATGCTGATGGCAACGGGTTGCGGCGAAGCCCCCGCCGCGTGCGACCGGCAGTGCGCCGAGATCCGCACCCTCTTCACGGCCCCGTGCGGCTCCCAGCACAGCGGCACCCCGGCCGACTGCGCCGCCTGGGTGGCCCGAGTCAGCTCGATGACCCGCAAACTGGACAAGGCATTCCAGGGCAAACGCGTCCAGGAGGACGTGAGCGAAGTACTCCCCCGCCTGATGACGGCAGTGGGCGACTTCGAGGCCCACAAGTGCGGTGACGTGAAAGTCGACAACGTCTCCAGCACCGACGCCCGTCAATCGAAGTGCAATGAAGCGCTGATCGCCACAAGGGGCGACCTGGGTTCCCTGTACTTCTCGGCAGACGTACCGGACTAGCCCCGCTTGCGGGCACGAGCCGACGCGATGGCCTCAGGGAATCGAAATCGTGTCGACGAAGGCACAGGCGAACGGAATGCTCTCGTGCGGGACGAGTGACGCGCGCCTCAAAGTGCTGCTGCCGCAGTCCCGCCACCAGAAGGTCATCGTCCGGCCACGGGACTCGACTCTCCGCACCTGGGTGAGCTGAACTCGACGCGAACCGCCACTACCCGCGTAGCAATAGGCGTAGGGGTAGTACGGGACCGTGACGTGAACAGCACTGCCGTTCGTGCAACTCACCGGATTGACGGCGAGCGTGCCCACCGGGTCGGCGTTGGCGGTGGCGCCGAGCAGACCGGCACCCATGACAGCGGCACTCAATGTGACCGCCACACGTTTGCTGATGTTCACACCAATTCCTTTCGACGATCCAACAAGGATGTCAAAAGCAAAGCGCACGGAATGATGTGGAACATCCGGCACCGGGTGGATTTCGAAGGTAAACCCTGGAAGTAGGAACCCGGCATCGGGTGTACGCGGCAAAGCCCTCGGGGGAGCGCGAACCGGGGGACGGCCCTACGCACCCCACCTGCCCGGACTAGTCTCAACCCCTGTGAGCACCGCATACGGCATCGGCCTGGCCACAGTGACCCCGGACGGCACCGTCCTAGACACCTGGTACCCGTCCCCTGCCCTCACCGAGGCCCCGGCCGAGGTAGCGGCCGAAGTGGCGGCGGAGTCGGCAGGCCTGACCACCACCCGCCTGTCCTCCGTGGAGATCGCGGACGCCCTCGGCGAGTCCGCGGCCAAGCTCCTGGGCGAAGACCTGGAGCGCAACGTGGAGGTCGTCGGCGTCAAGGTCACCATCGACCTGACCCAGGCCCCCCGCGACACCTACGACGTCTGGCTGCGTCTCCACCTGCTGAGCCACCGGCTGATCCAGCCCCACGGCGCCAACCTGGACGGCCTCTTCGGCCTCCTGACCAACGTCGTCTGGACGAACCACGGCCCGTGCGCGGTGGACGGCTTCGAACAGACCCGCACCCGCCTGCGCACCAGGGGCCCGGTCACCGTCTACAGCATCGACAAGTTCCCGCGCATGGTCGACTACGTGGTCCCCAGCGGCGTGCGCATCGGTGACGCCGACAGGGTTCGCCTGGGCGCGCACCTCGCAGCCGGCACCACGGTCATGCACGAGGGCTTCGTCAACTTCAACGCCGGCACGCTGGGCAACTCGATGGTCGAGGGCAGGATCTCCGGCGGCGTCGTGGTCGGCGACGGCTCGGACGTCGGCGGCGGCGCCTCGATCATGGGCACGCTCTCCGGTGGCGGCAAGCAGGTCATCAGCATCGGCGAGCGCTGTCTGCTCGGCGCCAACGCGGGCCTGGGCATCTCGCTGGGCGACGACTGCGTGATCGAGGCCGGCCTCTACATCACCGCGGGCACCAAGGTCACCCTGCCGGACGGCGAGGTCGTCAAGGCCCAGACCCTGTCCGGCCAGTCCAACCTGCTCTTCATCCGGGATTCGGTGACCGGCACGGTCCTGGTCAAACCACGAAAGGGCACCGGCGTCGAACTGAACGCCGCGCTGCACGCGAACGACTGAGCAAGCCGCTTTTAGGAGAAGAATTCGGTGTCAGGGCCCGGACTGCTGAGGCAGGCTGGGCCCGTGCCGTTTTGAGCGTCGGCCGAAGGAGGTGCACGTGCTGAAGCAGCGGATCGAGCTGAACGCTCGCGCCGCGATCGAGCGTGCACTGGAGGGCGCCCAGTCCGAAGACTCCTTCGTGGAGTTCAAGACCCAGTGGCCGATCGACCACGGCAAAGCCGCCAGGCAGATCGCCGCCCTCTGCAACGCGGCCAGGGGCTCCGAGGCGATGTGGGTCGTCGGCGTCGACGAAAAAGGCAGATACGTCAAGGGCGCGCTGGCCGAGGAGCTCTCGAGTTGGTGGCCCAAGGTCGAAAGCCACTTCGACGGCGTGGCCCCCGGCCTCACCACCGTGGCGTTCGACTGGACCATGGGCCGCACTGTCGTCGTCCTGAGCCTGCAGACCGACAACGCCCCGTACGTCTTCGTCACGAAGAAGGAGCCCTACAGCAGGGAAATCCCGTGGCGCTCAGGCGAACGCACGCGATCCGCGCGCCGAGGCGAGGTTCTGGAGCTGCTGGTTCCGAAGCTCGACATGCCGGGCTGGGAGTTCGTCAGCGCCAGAGCCACGCTCAGCCAGCACTCGCCGACACTGCGGTTCGAGGGCGATCTCTACCTCGAGACGAACCAGCCGCTTTCGCTGCCACACCACCGATGTCACTCGTACGCGACGTACGGGCTCGACAGCGAGACGGTCGACCTGGCGTTCAGCTTCCGCACGAACACGCGGGACGTGCGGGCGGTCGAGCGGGTCGTCAGGGTCGCGGAACCGGCCGTGCTGCACGTCAGCGCGGACGCCGACGTGGAGCTGGACGCGTTCCAGGACCTCTGGGACCTGCACTGGCACCTGGTGCTGGGCCTCGGCCTGAGCGGTGACTCGATCAGCACGAGCGTCCGGCTCACGACGGACTCGGTGCCGCCGAACCAGTTCACGCGCAGAGTCTGGTCGGCCCTCAAACCCTGAGGCGCTCGGCGGCCGCGGCGATCCGCTCGTCGGTGGCGGTGAGCGCGATCCGCACGTGCCGGTCGCCGGCCGGTCCGTAGAACGTGCCGGGAGCGGCCAAGATGCCGCGGTCGGCCAGCCAGGAGATCGTCTCCCAGGCGTCCTCGCCGCGAGACGACCACAGGTACAGCCCCGCCTCGGAGTGCGACACCGTGAACCCGGCCGCCTCCAGGGCGGGCTTCAGCACCTCGCGCCGGGCCAGGTACCGCGAACGCTGCTCGGCAACGTGAGCATCGTCTTCGAGCGCGGCCCGCATGGCTTCCTGCACCGGACGCGGCACGATCATGCCCGCGTGCTTGCGAAGCTCCAGCAAACCTGAGATCAGCTCCAGGTCACCGGTGATGAACCCGGCCCGGTAGCCCGCCAGCGAGGACGACTTCGACAGCGAGTGCACGGCGAGAACACCGTCGAACGAGTCCACAACGGACGGATGCAGCACCGACACCGGCGAGGCGTCCCACGGCAGCGCCAGGTAGCACTCGTCCGAGGCGACCACGGCACCGACGGCACGAGCCGCGGCAACGGCGTCACGCAGCTGTTCTGCGGACAGCACGCGCCCGGTGGGGTTCGACGGCGAGTTCAGCCACACCAGCCGAGTGCCGGCCGGAGGCTTCTCGCCATCGGCCAGGCGCACCACGGAAGCACCGGCCAGCAGCGCGCCGACCTCGTACGTCGGGTACGCCACGGAAGGCACGGCCACGATGTCGCCGGGACCGACGCCGAGCAGCGTCGGCAGCCACGCCACCAGCTCCTTGGAGCCGATCGTGGGCAGCACCGCGTCCGCGGACAGCCCGACGATCCCGTAGCGGCGCTCGACGGCGGCCACGAAGGCCGCACGCAGCTCGGGCGTGCCGTGGGTGGTCGGGTAGCCGGGAATCTCAGCGACCGACGACAGAGCGGACTGGATCACCGCGGGAACCGGGTCGACGGGCGTGCCGACCGACAGGTCGACCACGCCACCGGGGTGCTTGCGCGCCTTGGCGGCGTGGTCGGCCAGGGAGTCCCACGGGAAGTCCGGCAGTGCCGGGCCCCTGCGTTGGATGATCAATGCCCCTCAGCAGCCTGCGGTGCGAGCGCCTTCACGAACTCCGGGTCGGCGGAGACCTTGCCGACCTTCGACGCGCCACCGGGCGAGCCGAGCTCGTTGAAGAAGTCGACGTTCGCCTTGGTGTAGTCCTTCCACTCGTCGGGGACGTCGTCCTCGTAGTAGATGGCTTCCACCGGGCACACGGGTTCGCACGCGCCACAGTCCACACACTCGTCGGGGTGGATGTAGAGCATCCGGTCGCCTTCGTAGATGCAGTCGACAGGGCACTCTTCGATGCAGGCCTTGTCGAGCAGGTCCACGCACGGCTGGGCGATCACATAAGTCACTGCGCTCTCCAACTTCATCGGTCACACCGCGCAAGCCGGAGAGTACGCGGCACGTTCGAGTATCACCCGGTCAGGCTTGCCTTAGCTGCACGGTGTGCCACGTCACATCACCTGCCCGGAAAATCTCTGGCCAACGGAGACAGGATGAACGTGTGCACACCGAGGATCACCTGGAATCGCTCTGCGCGCGAGCATGGCCCGCCCTGGCAGAAGTCTCGCTAGGGGACTGGTTGATGCGCGCCGCCGACGGGTTCACCGGTCGTGCCAACAGTACGCTGACCTGCGGCGACCCCGGGATGCCGATTCCTGACGCGTTGGCCGTCGCCGAGGGGTTCGCGCGCGAGCACGGCATCAAACCCACCGCACATGTGGTCAACGGCTCAAGGCACGAACGAGCGATCCGAGACGCGGGCTGGACGGTGAATCTCGATCACCCCGGTGGGGCCGAGTCACTGGTGATGACGGGCCCGCTGGAGAAGTTCGCCGACGGCGTAGCCGAAAGCCGTGATCTTCCCGGATGGTGGGAACTCGCGGCCGGATCCGAGATTTCCGCCGCCCAACGGCACGTGCTCGGCTCCAGCGACACCGTGTGCTTCGCGAGCCTCATCGAGAACGGCACGGTCGTGGCGGCCGTGCGGGGTGCCGTGGTCGAGGACCTGCTGCACGTCGCCCGTCTGGCCGTGCGGCCGTCACACCGCCGCAAGGGCCTGGCGCGGCAGTTGATGGGCGAGCTGGCGGGCTGGGGCCTGGAGCAGGGCGCCACGACGTGCGTGCTGCAGGTCGCCGAGCACAACGAGGCGGCGATCAGGCTCTATGAAGAGCTCGGCTGCACCGAGCACCACCGCTACCGCTACTGGGTTCCCGCGGTCTCGTAGAGGCCGGGCCGCTGGGCCGCGTTGCGCGCCATCACGGCCCCCACGGCCACCGCACCGGTCAGCGCGCCGGCCGCGAGCAGCAGCAGTCCGCGCCAGTCCTGCAGCAGCAGGTACGGGCTGCCGGCGGCGTGGCCGGGTTCGAGGTAGCCGAAGACCATCAGCGTCAGGAACCAGGTGATCAGCGGAAGCGCGGCGGACAGCACCCGTTCCGACAGCGACGCCGCCCACTGCACCAGCAACGGCGTGGTGACGGCCGCCAGCGCGATCACGATCGGGAACGGCCAGTCCCCCAGCTTCGGCAGCAGCGTGCCGTCGAAGCGCAGGGGCAGGAACATCGTTTCCAGCACGGCGAGCACTGCTGCCTCGACGCACAGGAGCAGCAGGAAGATCACTCGCCAGCTAGCGGTCACCCAGTCCTCCGAACAAGTCCGCGGCCGCGCCTTCCGCTGAGCCCTTCGCCAGCACGTAGAACTCCGCGCCGACCAACGGCTGCGCGATGTTGTTCGACAGCGCGTACCCGCTGTCCCACACACTGACCTGCGTCGAGTGTGCCCGCAAAGCACGACGCTTGGCCGTCAGATGATCGGACACGTCGACAACCGTTGTGATCTCTTCATCAGGCGTGACCGGCAGCTCACCGGGCTCGGGCAGCCGGAACGCCTCGGGGACGTCCCCCAGCGCGGCCACACCGGCCTCTGTCGCGTCACGAGAGGTCACCGCGTAGAAGACCCGCTCGACGTCCGAAACCTGGGCACACGCGGCAACGGTGATCTCGTGCGCGCGGATGTGGTCCGGGTGCCCGTAGCCACCGAACGCGTCGTAGCTCACGACGACCTGAGGCTTGACCTCGCGCAGGATCTCGACCAGCTGGGCGGTCTGGTCGTCAAGGGCCCCCTGGATGAACGCGCGCGGGTGCGCGTTGGACGGCACGTCGACCATGCCGGAGTCGCGCCACCGGCCGATGCCGCCGAGGAACCTGTGCTCGGTCAAGCCGAGCGCGGCGCAGGCTGATCTCAGCTCACCCACGCGGTACCCGCCCAACTGGTCGGCGGCGTCGGCGGCGAGATGGGCGAGCGGGGGCGGGATGATCTCGCCCTCTTCCCCCAGCGTGCAGGTGACGACCGTGACGTGCGCGCCGGCCGAGGCGTAGCGCGCGATGGTGCCGCCGGTCCAGAGACTCTCGTCGTCCGGGTGGGCGTGCACGAAGAGCAACCGTGGTGGGGCAGTCAGCGTCACCGGAAAAGAGTAAAGGCCGCCTTCATCAGATGATAAAGGCGGCCTTTGCTAAGCATCTCGATTGGTCAGCGAAGAGCTCACACCACCGAGCGTTCCTCCGCGAAGTGGCACGCGGACAGCGTTCCGTCCGGCCCACCCCGCAGTTCCAGCTTCGGTTCTTCGGTGGCGCAGATGTCCTGCGCCTTCCAGCACCGCGTGCGGAAGCGACAGCCCGACGGCGGATTGACGGGCGAGGGAACGTCACCCGTCAGCACGATCCGCTGACGCTGGCGTTCCTTCTTCGGATCCGGCATCGGCACCGCGGACAGCAACGCCTGCGTGTACGGGTGCATCGGCCTGCCGTAGATGTCCTCCCGCTCACCCATCTCGATGATCTTGCCGAGGTACATCACCGCGACCCGGTCCGAGATGTGCCGCACCACCGAGAGGTCGTGCGCGACGAACAGGTACGCCAGCCCGAGCCGTTCCTGCAGCTCCTCCAGCAGGTTCACGACACCGGCCTGCACCGAGACGTCCAAAGCGGACACCGGCTCGTCCAGCACCAGGAACCGCGGGTTCAGCGCCAGGGCACGGGCGATGCCGATGCGCTGCCGCTGACCACCGGAGAACTCGTGCGCGTAACGGTTGCGGTGCTCGGGGTTGAGGCCGACGAGCTCCATCAGCTCGTTGACCCGCCGCTGCACGCCACCTTCGACACCGTGGATCACCAGGGGTTCCGCGATGATGTCGTTGACCTGCCACTTGGGGTTCAGCGACGCGTACGGGTCCTGGAAGACGATCTGGATGTCCTTGCGCAACGGTCGCAGCTGCTTGGTGCTCATGGACGTGAGCTCGCGGCCGTCGAACTTCACCGAGCCCGAGGTCGGCTTGTGCAGCTGCAGGATCGCGCGCCCGGTCGTGGACTTGCCGCAGCCGGACTCGCCGACCAGACCGAGCGTCTCGCCGGGAAGCAGTGAGAACGACACCCCGGACACGGCCTGGACCGTGCCGATGTTGCGGGGGATGATTCCCTTGCCCCGCACGGGGAACTCCTTGACGAGGTCGGTGACCTCCAGCAGTGGCGCGGTCACTTCGCCTCCTCATCGGGCAGATCCGAAATCAACGAACCGTGCACGGCCGTCACCTCGAGCGACTCGTCGGGGTTGGCCGCGGCGAACACCGCCGGGTTCTCCACCGTGCCGATCTCGTCGTGCAGGAACAGCCGCTGCGGCTGCTCGATCGTCGCCAGGTGCTCCCAGCGGTGGCACCGCGACGTGTGGTTCGCCGCACCGGCCTCTTCCAGCTCCGGCTCCCACTCGTGGCACACGTCGGCGACGAGCGGGCAGCGGGGCGAGAACGAGCAGCCGCTCGGCAGGTTCACCAGCGACGGCGGCGCGCCCTTGATCGGCGTGAGCCGCTTGCCCAGGGTGGCCGGGTTCGGGACCGAGCCCAGAAGTCCGACCGTGTAAGGCATCCGCGGGCGTTCGAAGACGTCGTCGACCGGGCCGGACTCGACCACGGTGCCGCCGTACATCACCTGCACGCGGTTGACCATGCCCGCGACCACGCCGAGGTCGTGCGTGATCATGACGATCGCCGCGTCGGTCTCGGACTGGATGCGCAGCATGGTGTCGAGGATCTGCGCCTGCACCGTCACGTCGAGCGCGGTGGTCGGCTCGTCGGCGATGATCACGCTGGGATCGTTGATGATCGCCATCGCGATGACGACGCGCTGCCGCATGCCGCCGGAGAACTCGTGCGGGTACTGGGCCGCGCGCTTGTCCGGTTGCGGGATGCCGACCAGCTCGAGAGCGTCGACGGCCTTGGCCCACGCCGCCTTCTTGGAGACGTTGTGGTGCGCGCGGTAGGTCTCGGCGAGCTGCCACCCCACGGTGTAGACGGGGTTCAGCGACGTCATCGGGTCCTGGAAGATCATCGAGATGTGCTTGCTGCGGAACGGCTGCATCTGCTTGTAGCTGCGGCCGTTCAGCTCCTCACCGCGGTAGCGGATCGAGCCTTCGATGATCGCGTTCTTGGGCAGCAGGCCCATGATCGCCATGGAGGACACGGACTTGCCGGAGCCCGACTCGCCGACGATCCCCAGCACGTCGCCGGAGTTCAGGTCGAACGAGACGTCGCGCACGGCGCGGACGTCGCCGTCGTCGGTCGGGAACGTGACCGACAGGCCCCTGACCGAGAGCAGCGGTGCGGTGGTGTTGGAGGGCAGGAAGTCCTCCGACAGTTCGGAAACGGTCGTCATCAGGCACGCACCTTCGTCTGCCTCGGGTCGAACGCGTCGCGCAGGCCGTCACCGATGAAGTTGACGGCCAGGGAGAGCGACACGAGCACGATGAACGGACCCCAGAACAGCCACGGCCGGTTCAGGAACTGCCCGTAGTTCTCCAGCACGATCACGCCGAGCGAGGTGTCCGGGGGCTGGACGCCCAGTCCCAGGAACGACAGCGCGGCCTCGGTGAGCACCGCGCTCGCGATCGCCAGCGTGGCGTTGACGGTGATGCTGCCGATCATGTTCGGCACGAGGTGCTTGAAGATGATGCGCGAGGTGGAGGCGCCACAGGCTCGCGCCGCCTCGATGAACTCCCGCTGTGCCAGGGAGAGCGTCTCACCGCGGGTGATGCGGGCGATCTGCATCCACGCGAACGAGGCGAGCACCAGCGCGACGACGTACCAGCTGCCGGAGAAGCCCCTCACGACGATCGCGGCAACCGCGATCGTCGGGATGATCAGCAGCAGGTCGACGAGACGCATCAGCGCCGTGTCGACGAACCCGCGCAGATATCCCGCGAGAGCACCGAAAACGACACCGACCGCGGTTGCCAGCCCGGCCACGATCAACGCGATCTGCAGCGAGTAGCCGGTGCCGCGCATCAGCAGCGCCAGCATGTCCTTGCCGACCTGGGTGGTGCCGAGCGGGTGCGCGGCTCCCATCGGCTGGTAGGACTTGCTCGACACGTCCTCGAAGTCGTAGGTCCAGACGAACGGACCGACGAACGCGAACAGCACGAGGAAGATGAACACGCCCAGGCTCACCATCGCGAGCCGGTGACGCAGGAAGCGCCGCAGGACGAGCTGACCCTGCGTGCGGGTCTTCGCGGCGTCGAACTCGTGGGCACCGGCCTCGGGAGCGCTGCTCACCACGCCGCCCTCGGACGCCAAGTTGATGTTAGCCAAGGCGAATCCTAGGGTCGAGGATGCCGTACACGATGTCGGCGATCAGGTTGAACAGCACGATCAGGGTCGCGGTGATCGCGAGCCAGCCCATCAGCATGGGCGGGTCGAACTGCCGCACCGAACTGACCAGCAGCGTGCCCATGCCGGCCCAGCCGAACACCGTCTCGGTGATGATCGCGCCGGACAGCACCGCGCCGAAGTTCAGCGAGAACAGCGTGGCGACGGGGATGAGCGCGTTGCGGAACGCGTGCCGGAAGATCACCCGGCTCTGCGAGATGCCCTTCGCCCGCGCGGTGCGCACGAAGTCCGAGTGCAGGATCTCCAGCATGGAGGCCCGTTCGAACCGGCTGTAAGCGGCGAAGCTGATCAGCATCAGCGCGACCGTCGGCAGCAGGAACGTGCCGGTGTACTTGAAGATCACCTCGCCGAAGCTGCCGCTGAAGCCTCCCGGCCGCGGACCCGCGGTGGTGAGCCAGCGCTGCAGCCCCATCGACTCCAGGACGTTGTTGAACTGGATGCCGTAGTTCTTCACGATGACCGCGACGCAGAACAGCGGCATCGAGAACATCAGGAACGCGGTGCTGGTGGCGAGGTAGTCGAAGATCGAGTACTGGCGCACGGCGGCGAGCACGCCGACCGACACACCCAGTGTGAGAGCGAGGAGTTCGGCACCGATGACAAGGCGTCCGGTGGTCCACAGCGCCTCGGTGACGGCCGGGAACACAGCGGTCTTGGCCTGGCCGAGCGCGATGCTCTGGCCCCAGTCTCCGGACAGGAAGTCCATGAGCCAGTTCCAGTAGCGGACGACGACGGGCTTGTCCAAGCCCAGGGAGATCTCGGCGGCCTTGATGTCGGCTTCGGTGACGCCGGGCCGGAATCGCATCTCCGCCAAGGGGTTTCCGGCGGAGGCGACGAGGACGTAACAGGCGAAGCTGCCGATCAGCAGGATGGGTATGGAGATCAGCAGGCGCCGGATGATGTAGCGGATCACGGGCGGGCTCCTAGGGGGCAACCCGGCTCGGGCGGGGCCGGACTCGTGGTCCGGCCCCGCCCGGTCAGGCGTTGCGCACTTCAGCTGCGACGGTTACTTGGTCTGCCACTCGTTGGCGTCCCACAGCGCTCCGTAGAAGCTCTGGAAGTAGACGCGGTCGAGCCCCTTGAAGGCCCACATGTTCGGCATCTGGAACAGCGGCAGCGAGAGGTAGCCACCGGCCAGCGCCTCGTCGGCCTCGCTGAAGTACTTCAGCGAGTCGGAGATCGACGTCTGCGAAACAGCGGACTTCAGGGCCGTGTCGGCCTTCGGCACGCTCCAGTTGGACCAGTTCTGGCCACCACCGGTCTCGTAGATCGACTTCTTGCCGCTCTTGAACGGCAGCGAGGACCACGCGAACAGCGCGACCTGGTAGTCACCCTTGGAGACGCGGTCGTCGAGGAAGTTGGCGTCGGTGTCGTCCTTGACCTCGATGCCGGCTTCCTTGCACTGACCCTGGATCAGCTCGACGGTCTGCTTGCGGCGCGGGATGTCGGTGTGGCTGATCTTGAAGGAGGCACGCACGCCGTCCTTCGCGAACACACCGTCGGCACCCTGCGTCCAGCCGGCGTCGGACAGGATCTTCTTGGCCGAGGCCGGGTCGCCCTTGGCCTTCTCGCCGTAGACGTCCTTGTAGCCCTCGTCCTTCGGGAAGAAGATCAGGCTGCCCAGCGGCTTGGCGTCGGACTGGACCTCGGTGATGAGCTTGTCGATGATGTCCTGGCGCTTGACGCACATGAAGAAGGCCTTGCGGATCTCCTCCTTGGACATCACCGGGTCCTTCATCTGCAGGTCCAGGTGCTCGAACGACAGGCCGGGGCCCGATCCGAACGTGATGCCCTGCGCGCTGAGGCTCTTGAGCTTCGTGGCCGCGTTCGCGTCCGGCTGGGCCATGGAGTTGACGGCGACCTCACCGTTCTCCAACGCCTGCGCCTGCGCGATCGGGTCCGGGATCGCCTTCAGGACGATCTTCTCGGGACCACCGGGCTTGCCGACCCACTTGGGGTTGCGCTCCAGCGTCACCGACTGGTTCGGCTCGAAGCCGGTCATGGTGTACGGGCCCGCGGACGGCATGAGGTCCTTGGTGAAGCCGTTCCACTTCTCGTTCCAGAAGTCCGCGACCTTCGTCAGCTGGTCGGCGGGGCTGGACGCGGTGATCTTGGTGATGTCCGCGACGCCGGTCTGCTTCTCGAGGATGTGCGCCGGGAGAACGTCGCTGTTGAAGAGGCTCTCGTAGTCCGGGTACGGGTCCTTGAAGGTGCCGACGAACGTCTGGTCGTCCTTGCACTCACCGGTCATCAGGTCGGTACCGGTCGTGCTGGCGGCCTTGAAGTACTTGGTGCCGTCGGGCTTCTTCGCGACGTCGGCCTGCGTCAGCCACGCCAGGTAGAAGTCGTCGCAGTCCCAGGCCTCGCCGTCGGACCAGGTGACGCCCTTCTTGAGCTTCCAGGTCACGATCTGCGGAGACTTCGAGGTGACCTCGATCGACTCCATGACGTCCTTGTTCAGGATGACCTTGTTGTTGCCGTTCGTGACGTGCGCACCAGGCTGGACGAGCACCAACGCGAACGTGTTGTAGGACTGGTTGGCGTCCTCGGTCGCGTTGTTGTACGAGGTGAACGGCTTGTCGGTCGACACGACGACCTGGCCGCTCTGCTTCGTCTCCGGCGCGGTGTAGCCGTCCGCGGACTCACCGCGTGCGGTCGCCATCTCCGCGACGGTGGAATCGCCACCATCGGAATTGTTGGTTCCGCCGCCACCACCGCAGGCACCCAGCACGAGAGACGCGCTGGCAACCAGCGCGATCGCCGGAACTGCTTTGGTTCTCCTCATCGACACGTGCCCTCCTAGCACTGGGCGGCCGTGGCCAGGTCGGCATGCACGCCCATAACCGTGATGTGCCATACGCGCCCCGAACCGGCACATCGTGGGCAGCACGGTAAGAACCCGCTGAGGTGGCGGTCACTACCTGACAGGGTGATCGTGACCCAATGGAAACAGGTTGTTGCACGCCGCAATGGCCCGATTACCGGGCGCCAGCGTTCGTTGACCGGGCGAGTGAAATTCTGTCAACGACGGCGGCCGAACGTAGCAACGAGAAAAGCACTCCGCAATAGAAATTCCACTCGCCGGCTACTTGTCGAGCCTGCGCCATTCGGGTGCGCCGCTCAGCACGCCGGCGAGCGGAGCGCCGGTGTCGACCCCGGACACCGTCGGAAGCACACCAAGAAGATCAACTACCTGGAACAACGGCAACGCCACGGCCTGAGCCTGGATCTGCGGCTCGATCCTCTGCAGGGCGTCGCTGAGGAGAACCTTGCCGTTGAGCGCGGCGTCGATGTCGGTCTGGATGGCCGGGTCGCAGAAGCCCGCCGGGTTCTGCGGGCTCGGCGTGGCCCCGTCCGGCGCGTCGCCGGCGCACCCGTACGCGCTCGCGAGCCCCGCCGCCGAGTCACCGGCGTCGACGCGCGGCACGACCGCGATGTCGATGTCCTTCTCGGTCAGCTGCTTGCTGAAGAGGTCCTCGGCGTTGGGCGTGACGACCTCGGAGTCGATCCCGCGCTCGGCCAGCTGCGCCTTGATCCGGTTCGCGAGGCCGGCGTACGGCTCGACCTTCTCCGGCGCGGCGATCTTCAGCTTGAGCGGCTTGCCGGCCTTCTCCCAGACGCCCTGCGCGTTCCTGGCGTACCCGGCCTCGGTGAGCTGCTGGTCGCTCGCGGCCGCGTTGAGCGTGTTGCCCTGGATAGTCGCCTGGTAGCCGGCGCGGCTGGGCGGGATCACGTAGGAGTCGGCCCGGTACTGGACGCTCGGCCCGCTCTGGGTGCCGGACGCGATGAGCGCGTCGCGATCGAGCGCGGCGATGACGGCCTTGCGGGTCTTGAGGTCACTCAGCTGCGGAGTCACCGGCCGGAGCAGCACCTCGGCGACCTCGTTGCGCGGCACGGGTTTCGTCGTCAGATTTTGGATCGCCTTGAGCGTGTTGACGTCGGCCGCGTCCGCCCGCAGGAGCGCTGCCTGATTGTCGCCTTTGGACAGTGACTCGGCCATTGCGCTGTGCGTGGCACGGCGAATCACCACTCGGTCCAAAGTGGTCGGTACCTCCCAGTACCGGTCACTGCGCTCCAGCACCACTTCTCCGCGCGGCTCGTCGAGACTGCGCATCTGGAACGGTCCCGCGGTGGCCGGGAAGTTGGTGCTCAGGACGTTCGACCACGTGCCGGGCGCGTCCTTGAGGAGGTGGGCCGGGAGGAGGTTCGCGAAGAGGGACCGCCAGCCGGGGAACGGCTTGCCGAACGCGACCTCTACTACCTTGCCGCCCTCTCGCGCCGTGATGTTGTTGACGAGCCGGTAGCCCGCGGGGTCTACGACACCGGGCTCCGAACGCATGCGCTGCCAGAGGTAGTAGAAGTCCTCGGCGGCGATCGGGGCGCTGTCCGACCAGCTCGCGTCCTTGCGGATCGTGTAGGTGACCGTGAACGGCTCGGCCTTGGTGACCTTGGCGCTGACCATGAGGTTGCGGTCCAGCTGCGGGGCGCCGTCGGGGCCTGGGCGGAACGGGCTCGGCAGCAGGAGGCTGCTCAGGGCTGTGGTGATCGGGCTTTGAGCCGCTAGGGCGTGGGGGTTGTAGCCGCCTGCTACGTCGTCGACGCCGACCACTATCTCGGTGACCTTGGGGCCCGTGGTGGTGATGACCGGGGCTTCGCTCTTGGGGACCAGGGGTGGGGGTGGCGTGTTCGTGCACGCGGCGGTTACTGCCGCTATGCCGCACAGGGCGGTAGCGGCCAGCACTCCCCCGAGTCGCCTCATGGTCCTCACATTGCCAGAAGGGTGGTGGTGGCGGTTGGGCAACCCTGGTTTTGTCACCCGTGCCACTTGGGGGACGTGCCTGGGTGGTGGTGGGTTGCTTGCACGGTGGTAGTACGGCTCACCTGGGTGGGTGGTTCGGGGGGTCATGTTCCGTACGCGAGTTGCGTTGGTGGTTGCGTTGCTTTGGGCGAGTCGCGTTTAGGGCGCGGGGCTCTGCCCCGGACCCCGCCAATCTGATCAAAGACCAGCCAGCGCCGCTTGCGGGTTGATGGCACGCCTGTTGCGTTCGGCGGCTGCCAGTTGCGTAGGTGGTGCGGTCCGGGTGGGGTCCCGTCCCAAGCCGAGCCGGAGCGAGCCACACCAGGATCGGGGTGTCAACTCGACGAAAAGCGTGTCGAGTTGACACCCCGATCCT
>NZ_JBEXVQ010000026.1:0-135605 GCF_040629405.1 Lentzea sp. NPDC005914
AACGCCACGGCGGACGCACCCCGGCCGGCGTCATCGTCCGCGTCCTGCAACGCATCCTCGCCCTGACCGCCGCGATCTGGCACAACGACAAGACCGGCAAGCCAGTCAAACGATCACTGACCGCCTACGACCACTGACCTTGGAATCAACCATCTAGATGAGTGGCCGGCAGTGCGGCGAGTACTCGCGTTCGCGGCCCCAGCAGAAACGGGAATCCAGCGCCGTTCGTTGTGGCGGCCCCCTCACCCGAGCTTGACGCGATCAACCGTCTACTCGCGCCGCTTATTCCATCCGAAAGGGAGAAATAGGCTTATTGTGAGCGCGCAGCTAATGCGTCGGCAATGAATGTGACGGATGGGCCGCTATGAACCCGCCACCTGTCACACGACGCCGATAGAAGGTGCCGCAACTGCTCAAATCGACGAGCGTACGCAGCCTCCCACCAGCACGAATTTCGTCCGCCCAGCGAACCGTATTCCCATCGTTCCGCGCATTTTCGACATCCCTCGAATGGAATATCGAGGTCCGTTAGTCTGCGCCGATGCTAACCAGACTCTCCGGTTGGGGACGTACCGCGCCGACGGCGGCACGCGTGGTTTCCACTCGGGATTTCGAGGTTATCGCGAATATCGTGAAGGACTTCGGCGCACGTGGCGTGATCGCCCGAGGACTCGGTCGCAGTTACGGCGATCCGGCGCAGAACGCGGGCGGTGTCGTGCTGGACATGACTCGGTTCGACCGCGTCCGCCGGGTGGCGGTGGAGGACTGCCTCGTCGATGTCGAAGCGGGCGTGTCGCTGGACGCCCTCATGCGCGTGCTGCTGCCGTTCGGGCTGTGGTTGCCGGTGCTGCCGGGCACGCGGCAGGTCACCGTAGGGGGCGCTATCGCCGCCGATGTGCACGGCAAGGGGCATCACGTCGTGGGCAGCTTCGGCAACCACGTGCGGTCGCTCGACCTGCTCGCGGCGGACGGGTCGGTGCGCAGCCTGACGCCGGACGGCGAGGACGCCGCTTTGTTCTGGGCGACTGTCGGCGGCATGGGGCTGACCGGCGTGATCCTGCGCGCGACACTGCGCGTCGTCCCCGTGGAGACCTCGTACTTCGTGGTGGACACCGAGCGGGTGGACAGCCTGGACGAGCTGTTGGAACGACAGTCGAGCGACGACGACCGGTACGCCGAGTCCGTGGCGTGGTTCGACGCGGTGACCACCGGGCCGCGCCTGGGCCGGGGAGTGCTGACCAGGGCCCATCACGCCCGGCTGGACGACCTGCCCGCCCGGCTGCGGCGCGACCCGCTGGCGTTCGACGCGCCACGGCTGCTCACCGTGCCGGACGTGCTGCCGTCCGGGCTGCTCAACCAGGTGACGGGCCGGGCGTTCAGCGAGCTGTGGTTCCGCAAGTCGCCGTCCCGGACCGGCGAGGTGCAGAACATCACCCGGTTCCTGCACCCGCTCGACGTGATCGGCGAGTGGAACCGGGGCTACGGGCCGCGCGGGTTCCTTCAGTACCAGTTCGTCGTCCCGTTCGCCGCCACCGACGTCATCCGGCAGGTCGTGGCGCGCATCGCCGCGTCTGGGCACGTGTCGGCGTTGAACGTGCTCAAGCGGTTCGGGCCGGGCAACCGCGCGCCGCTGTCGTTTCCCATGCCGGGCTGGACCTTGTGCGTGGACCTGCCGGTGCGACCCGGTCTCGGCGAGCTGTGCGACGAGCTCGACGAGCTGGTGCTCGGTTCCGGCGGGCGGCACTACCTGGCCAAGGAGTCGCGCGCCACGGCCGAGTCCGTTCGCCGCGGCTACCCCCGATTCGAAGAGTGGCGCGCGGTGCGTGCCTCGGTCGACCCGGACGGCGTGTTCGCGTCCGACATGTCCAGGAGGTTGAATCTGTGATCGACGCGGTGGGCAATCCGCAGAGCCTGCTCGTACTGGGGGGCACGTCCGACATCGCGCTGGCGGTGGTGCGGCGCTACACCACGCTTCGCAAGCCGCGCGTGGTGCTCGCGGCCCGGCCCTCGCCCCGCCGTGACGCGGCGGTGGCAGAGCTGACCGCGGCGGGTGTGCCGGTGTCGGCGATCGACTTCGACGCCCGTGACCTCGGCAGCCATCGGGCGGTGCTGGACAAGGCGTTCGCCGACGGCGACATCGACGTGGCCCTGGTGGCGTTCGGGGTCCTGGGCGACCCCGAACGCGCGTGGCAGGACCACGAAGCGGCGGTCGAGCTCGCCGAGGTCAACTACACCGGCGCGGTGTCGGTGGGTGTCGGGCTCGCCGGACGGTTCCGCGAGCAGGGCCACGGAGTGATCGTCGCGCTGTCGTCGGTGGCCGGCGAGCGGGTGCGGCGGTCCAACTTCGTCTACGGCTCGACCAAGGCCGGCATGGACGGCTTCTACCAGGGGCTCGGTGAGGCGTTGCGCCCGCACGGCATCACCGTCACGGTGGTCCGGCCGGGCTTCGTGCGCACCCGGATGACCGCCGGGCTGCGGCCGGCGCCGTTGTCGACCACGCCCGAGCAGGTGGCGGAGGTGGTCGTGAACGCGGTCCGCGACCGCCGCGAGCTGGTGTGGGCACCCGCTGCCCTGCGCGTGGTGATGTCCGCTCTGCGGCACCTGCCCCGAGCCCTGTTCCGGCGGTTGCCGGCATGACGCTGACTGCACCTGAACAGCTGACCGCCGAGCCGGAGCCGCGTCAGCCGCGGCGCGAGCGCACCGGATGGCCCGCCGTCGCCGCGAGCGTGGTGGGCGGCACGGCGCTCATCGCCCTGCACGGCTCGTTCTACGGCAACTGGGTGGTGGACGACGCGGCGATCACTTTCGCCTACGCGCGCAACATCGCCGAGGGCGCGGGCTCGGTGCTGCAACCCGGGGCCGAGCCGACCGAGGGGTACTCGAACCCGGCGTGGCTCGCGGTGATGGCGCTGGGCCGGGTGCTCGGCCTGTTCGACCGGGGAACGATCTTCGGCGTCCCGGACTACGTGCTGTTCCCGAAGGCGCTCGCGGTGCTGTGCTGCGCCGGTGTGCTGCTGGCCTGCCACACGGCCGCGCGACGGGTGTTCCGTCGGCCGTGGCCGGTGACGCTGGCGTTCGGCGCGGTGCTCGCGGCCGTGCCGTCGTTCGTCATCTGGATGTTCTCCGGACTGGAGAACCCGCTCTACGCGCTGGTCACGTGCTGGCTCGCGGTCGTGCTGTTCGGGGCGGTGCTGGACGATCGGCTGTGGTCGAACAGGGTCGCGGTCGTTGCCGGGCTGCTCGTCGCGCTGGCCGCGTTGACCCGGCCGGACGGCCTGGTCTACGTCGCCGCCTACCCGCTCGTGACGCTGGTCCACCTGCGCCGGACGGGGCTGCTCGTGGCGGCGCGGGCGGTCGCGTTGTCCACCGCCGCGTTCCTGGTGCCGTTCGGCACGTACGTGGCGTGGCGGCGGCTGGAGTTCGGCCGGTGGCTGGCGCTGCCCGCGGCGGCGAAGGGGCAGGCCGCGCCGGAGCTCGACCAGTTCGTGCGGGTCGGCGAGGTGGTGCAGTACGCCGGGGCGTTCGCCGTCCTGGTGGTGGCGGTGTGCCTGGGCGTGGTGCTGGCCCGCGGTTCACGGCTGGGTTCGGGTCTGGTCGCGCTGCTGGTGCCGCTGGGCCTGGCCTTGACCGCGTTCGCGGTGCTGGCGCCCGACTGGATGGGCCAGCTGCGGTTCGCCACACCGGTGTGGGTGCTCGGCGCGCTGATCGCGGTCTTCGCGGTGGCCAGGCTGCTGGCCCGCGCCACGGCACGGCGCCGTGTCGCGGTGGCCGCCGCGGTGATCGCCGCGGCCCTGCCGTCCGCGGCGTGGTTCACCACCACCGCCGACGAGTTCCGCACCGCGCCCATCGTGCCGATGTGCCTGGTGACCGAGACGTTCGGGCGTGGCTACAACGGTCTGGCCGACATCCTCGGCGTCGAACGGGCCACGCTGGCGCTGCCCGACGTCGGCGGCACGGCGCTCGCGTCCCGGCTCACCGTGGTCGACCTGGCCGGGCTGGCCGAGCCGCGGCTGGCCGACCTCTGGGGCGCCAAGGACATGGCGGGCCTCCGCGACTACGTGTTCGACCGGGCGCGGCCGACCTTCCTGCACTCGCACGGCTTCTGGTCGCAGACCACGGGAATCGCGGACGACCCGCGCCTGGCCGCGGACTACTACGTGATCTCGGCGGGTCCGGTGGCCCAGGACTGGGTGCGCCGCGACGCCGTCCCCGACGCCGCCCGGCTGGAACAACTGCGCGAGTACGTCCGCACGGAACTGACGCCGGCCGTGCGCGCGCAAGAGAACGCGCCCAGGGGGCACTGCGGTCCCACCCTGCGCCCCGGCCAGCTGCCCGGATGACCACCGACCGACGGAGAACCGCATGTCTGCCGAAATCACCGTCCTGAGCCAAGTGCAGCGCGCGCTCGATCACCCGCACGTGGTGGCGTCGGCTCGGGGACTGTCGCGGTTCGGCGAGCACGGCGCCGGGTGGTTGGCGCTCGGCCTCGCGGGCGCGGTCCTCGACCGGCGACGGCGCCGGGACTGGGCGGTCGCCACTGCCGCGGTCGCCGGGTCGCACGCGGTCGCGATCGCGATCAAGCTCGTGGTCCGGCGGCAGCGACCGGACCACGACTCGGTGCGCGTGCTGGCGGGCACGCCGAGCCGGCTGAGTTTCCCGTCCGCGCACGCGGTGTCCACCACCACCGCCGCCGTGCTGTTCTCCCGGCTGATCGGGCGGCGGCTCGAACCTGTGCTCGTGCCGCCGATGGTGGTGTCGCGCCTGGTGCTCGGCGTGCATTACCCGACCGACGTGGCAGCGGGAGCGGTGCTGGGGGCGGTGCTCGGCGGGCTCGTCCGCCGCAGACTGGAGGGCGGTGCGTCGAGATGACGACCACCGGGCGCGGCACCGGCACGGGCACCCTCGCCGGTCTTGTCCGCGCCGTCCGGCCGAACCAGTGGGTGAAGAACTTCCTGGTGCTGGCCGCTCCTTTCGCGGCGAACCGGCTCACCGAGCCCGGGGTGCTGCTGGACACCGGGCTCGCGCTGGTCGCGTTCTGCCTCGCCGCCTCGGCGGTGTACCTGGTCAACGACGCGATCGACGTCGAGTCCGACCGCGCGCACCCGACCAAGCGGCACCGCCCGATCGCGGCGGGGGTGGTCTCGACGCGCACGGCGTACGTCACGGCGGCGGTGCTGTTCGTCGCGGCCATCGGCGTGGCCCGGTGCTCGGGTCTGCC
Source organism: Lentzea sp. NPDC005914 (assembly GCF_040629405.1). Lineage (NCBI taxonomy): Bacteria > Bacillati > Actinomycetota > Actinomycetes > Pseudonocardiales > Pseudonocardiaceae > Lentzea > Lentzea sp. NPDC005914. The sequence continues at coordinate 5,219 of NZ_JBEXVQ010000026.1, forward strand.
GCTGGTCGTGTTGATCGCCGTGTACTGCGCCGCGCAGCTGGGCTACTGCCTGGGGCTGAAGCACCAGCCGGTCATCGACCTGTGCATCGTCGCGTCCGGCTTCCTGCTGCGCGCCATCGCGGGCGGTATCGCTGCGGGCATCCCGCTGTCGCAGTGGTTCCTGCTCGTGACGGCGTTCGGCTCGCTGTTCATGGTGGCGGGCAAGCGATACGCCGAGATCGTGCTGTACGAACGGACGGGTGCGCAGATCCGGGCATCGCTGCGCCGGTACTCGGCGAGCTACCTGCGGTTCGTGTGGGCCACCGCCGCCGCGATCATGATCCTCGCCTACGCGCTGTGGGCGTTCGAGCTGCGGCAGCGCACCGGCTACGACTCGGGCTGGGCAATGCTGTCGATCGTGCCGTTCGTGGTGGCCGTGCTGCGGTATGCGGTCGACGTGGACGACGGCGGTGCGGGCGCGCCGGAACAGATCGCGCTGCGCGACCACGTGCTCCAGGTCATCGGGGTGTGCTGGGTGGGCTCGCTGGCGTTGTCGATCTACACATGACGTACACGGCAGGGGAGTCGTCTCAACCGGGTCCGCGGAGCCGCAGCGGATCGCCCGGCGCGGGAGTCTCCGGCGTCCGCTCGGCCTCGATCTGGATCTCGATGTTCGTCCTGTGCGACACGGGATCCCAGATCTCCTCGAACGGCGCCATGAGCGACTGCCCACTCCCGCCGCGCCGAGCCCGCAGCGCGTACCAGACGAAGCCCGCCAGGCAGAGCGGCAGGCTGAGGAGCGCGAGCAGCCCAGGCAGAAGATCCATGCGCTCGACGTTACAGTAACATCGTGTTTCCAGAAACGCTGTGTTACTGAACGGACGGCTGATGGCCAGACTCACCAGGGCCGCGCAACAGGAGCGCACCCACGAAGACCTCCTGCGCGCCGGCCGGAAGGTGTTCCTGCGCCGCGGCTTCCTGGCGGCGACGGTGGAGGAGATCGCCGCCGACGCCGGCTACACCCGCGGCGCGGTCTACAAGCACTTCGGCGGCAAGGAAGGCATGTGGCTGGCCATCGTCGAAGCCGACGCGGACACCCATCTCCAGGGCCTGCGCACCGCCCTCGCCCAGGCCACCGGCCGCGACGACCTGGTCGCGATCCTCGGCACCGTGACGGACGGCGACGCGGCGAAGTGGACCACCGCCGCCGCCGAGGTGCTGGCCGCCACGGCACAGCAGCCCGAGATCGCCGCCCAGATCGCGGTCCTGCAAGCGCGCCACGACGATCAGGTCGTCGCGCTGCTGGAGAAGCACGCCGGGCGGCTGGGTCTCGAACCGGCGATGCCGCTGGGGCAGATGGTCGTGATGCTCGGGGCATTGGGGATCGGGCTGGCGTTGCGGCAGTCGATCGCCCCGGCGGCCGATCCCGCCGCCATCCTCGCCCACGTGCTGAAGACGGCGTTCCCGCTCGCGCCGTAGGCGACCACCACCCGTAGAGGTCTGGACCATTTCGTGCTTCAATGACAACGGGTCGCCGCCTGAACGCGAAAGGTGAGCGAATGTCTGCCCGCTTGCTTCCCAAGGCGCTGACAGCCCTGCTTCTGCTCATGAGCACCGTGCTCATCCCGTCCACCGCGCAGGCGGCCGACACGTGCGCGCTCAAGCCCCGCCCGCCAGGCAAGGTCCTCCAGGGCTACTGGGAGAACTGGGACGGAGCGTCGAACGGCGTGCACCCGCCGTTCGGCTGGACGCCGATCACCGACAGCCGCATCAAGCAGCACGGCTACAACGTGATCAACGCGGCGTTCCCCGTCATCCGCTCCGACGGCACCGTGCTGTGGGAGGACGGGATGGACGCGGGCGTCAAGGTGGCCACGCCCGCCGAGATGTGCGCGGCCAAGGCAGCCGGCGCCACCATCCTGCTGTCGATCGGTGGTGCGGCGGCGGGCATCGACCTCAGCTCGACCGCCGTGGCGAACCGGTTCGTGGCCACGGTCGTGCCGATCCTCAAGAAGTTCAACTTCGACGGCATCGACATCGACATCGAGACCGGTCTGGTCGGCAGCGGCAACATCAACCAGTTGTCCGCCTCGCAGGCCAACCTCATCCGCATCATCGACGGTGTGCTGGCGGCGATGCCGAGTGGTTTCGGCCTCACGATGGCGCCGGAGACCGCGTACGTGACGGGCGGCAGCATCGTCTACGGCTCCATCTGGGGCGCGTATCTGCCGATCATCAAGAAGTACGCGGACAACGGCCGGCTCTGGTGGCTGAACATGCAGTACTACAACGGTTCCATGTACGGCTGCTCCGGCGACAGCTACCAGGCCGGCACCGTGCAGGGCTTCGTCGCCCAGACCCAGTGCCTCAACAAGGGACTGGTCGTGCAGGGCACCACGATCAAGGTGCCCTACGACAAGCAGGTACCGGGCCTGCCCGCGCAGCCGGGCGCCGGTGGCGGCTACATGAGCCCGAGCCTGGTCGGTCAGGCGTGGAACAACTTCAACGGCCAGCTCAAGGGCCTCATGACCTGGTCGATCAACTGGGACGGCTCGAAGAACTGGACCTTCGGCGACAAGGTCAAGTCGCTGCAGGGACGGTAGAGCACGAAGCCCGGCGGCACGGCGTGTCCTGGAGGCACCGTGCGGCCGGGCTTCACCGGGTCACGTGCGGGGTGCGACCCGGGACTCGTAGGGCTGAGGGCGGTACCGCGGGTCGAAGAAGCAGCCCGTGCCGTACTTCTTGTCGTGGCTGGGACAGGCCGCCGCGATCAGGAACGGACTGGACCGCAGCCCGAACTTCTCCCACACCGCGAGCGACTGGATGGCCGCCGCGTACTCGGAGTCGCTGAACGCGGAGTGCGTGGCCTCGGTCGTGAACGTCTGCACCAGGTTGTACCCACGCCCGGCCCTCATCACCGTGTCCCGGTAGGCCGACTCGTGCTCCACGAACGCCGTCGGGTCGCCGATCGCGTGCACCGACAGCACCGGGATGTCGATCTTGCCGGTGAGGTCGCTGTCGTATGCCAGCTCGGCGCGGGCGGCGGGATCCGCGGCGAACCGTTCCACGCCGGCGTTCAGAGCCGCGTCGTCGTGCGAGCCCTTGTAGACGACACCTGTGTTGCTCCAAGGGTTTCTGTCGCCCAGCCGGAGGTGCACGATGTCGCGGAAGGTGAACGTCGCGAAGTTCAGGTGCGAGTTCAGCGTCTCCTCGGGGATCTTGGTGACCGCGAGGATGTCGTTCAGCTTCTGCTGCTGCGACGGTGTCCGACTGCCTGCGACACCAAGGCATTCCTCGATCCGCGAACGCAGCCCGGCCGTCGTCATCGTGGAGCTCGGACGCAGGCCCTGCCACAGCGGGTACTGCACCTCGGACGGGCGCGGGTGGTTGCCGCAGTAGTACTGGTAGACCACGCGCAGGTCGACGCGGTAGTCGTAGCCGCGCGAGCCGCCGGCCATGACACCGCTCGTGAGCAGCGTCGCGTCGTAGCCCTTGTACAGCTCGATGGTCTTGGCCGCGACGTTGCCGCCCCACGACTGGCCGTGGAGGTAGACCTTGTGCGGCTTGAGCATCGCGCTGACCATCTTGCGCAGGTTGTCGGTGTCCTCCGCGGCCATCCGCGTGCCGTAGCCGCCGCGCCGGTACGAGGTGCCCGCCCAGGCGTAGCCCTCCTTGACCATGACGGCCCAGCGGTTCAGGTCGTCACGCGTGCGTTCCGGCGTCGGGTCGCCGAGGTCAGGACCGCCGTGCGAGTGGACGACCAGCGTCTTGTTCCACTTCTTCGGCACGGCGATCGTGTAGTAGGCGCCATTGGCGTCCCGGCCCTCGTAACAGGTGGTGCCGGCGGGGACGTTCTCCGGGCACGGCGCTGTCGGCGGCAGATGCGCGGGCGTCGTGACGCTCGCGGCGAGTGCGAATGCCAGCAGGACGTTCATGGCGGGAATCGTGAGCCGGGCTCGACTAGTGGTCCAGCTCACTCACGCAAACTTGGGATTTCCCTGACGTTACGGTCCTGGTACCGCAACAACCCCGGCGCCACCGCTCGTTAGCAGCTGACCCGGTACGGTCGTGGGCGTGCAGTATCCAGCCGAGCCGTGGCACATGCGGGGCTCTCTCGTGATCTCCGTCTTCCGGGTGCCGCGCAAGCTGGTGCCGCACGCCAGCCTCCCGGCCGGCGCGCGAATGATCACGGTGGCGGGCAACGCTTTCGTGGCCGTCGCGTTCGTGTCGTACGAGCCGGGCAGCGTGCTCACCTACGAGGAGCTGCTCGTCGCCACGCCGGTGCGCGACCAGGGCCGCACAGCCGTGTCGGTGCCCCAGATCTGGGTCGACAGCGAGGCGTCACGGCAGGGCGGCCGCGAGATGTGGGGGATCCCGAAGCAGCTCGCCAGGTTCGGCCGCGGTTCGTCGATCGCGGGCGTGGCGGTCAGCGGCGGAGTCTCGCTGCCCGGCGAGTGGACGACGGCGGGCTGGACGGCACAACGCCTGGACGGCCGCGACGTGCGCACGAGGATGCGCATGTCCGGGCGGTTCCGGCTGGTGCGCGCGGCGTGGCTGTTCCCGCTGAACGGCCCGCTCGGCTACCTCACCGGACGCACGCCGCTCGTCAGCTTCGCGACACGGGACATGCGGCTGACGTTCGGCCAGACTCCCTGACGCTCAGGTTCACCCGATGTACTGAACGCTGTTCAGCACGTGCTGCGCCCACGTCCGGTCAGCCGGGAAGCGGTGGACGATCCGCACGGACAGCATGGTGCCAGGACGGACGACGTGCCCGTGGAACACCTGCTCCTCGTTGCCGTCGATGACCTCGCTGAGCCAGAACGCGTGCCGCAGCTCGTTACCGATGTGCTCGACCGAGTGATCCTCGGACGGGTAACCGTCGATCACCGCGGCCAGGAAGTCACTGGGCGTGCGCTGGGCCCTGTCGTTGTAGACGTCGATGCCGACCCAGCGGCCTGGGCTCGAGAAGCAGACGGTGCGGTCCTCGATCACGCAGCGCATGCCCTCGGTGCGTTCGATGGTCCAGACCTCGCCCAGCGTCTCGCGGACGGGGATCGGCAGCGGGTGACGGATGCAGCTCAGGACCTCGTCGCGGTCCCATTCCCGCTCCAGCACCGGGTGCGAGGTGTAGTACGGCAGCTCGTCGGCGTTCAGCACGGCCGCCTCGACCGGCGCGCCGAACAGGTCCCACGGCAGGATGACGTTCGCGAACGTGCCGGACACGCGGAAGTTCGCGTACTCGGAGTCGTTGTCCCAGACCGCGTGCGCGTACATGGCGTCGACTTTGCTGATCTGCATCCACGCGCCGAAGACCAGCTCTGTTCCTCCGGTCAGCGCAACCGGGAGGAGACAACGGAGGTACGAGTCGCCGTCCGGTCCGACGAGCAGCCCGCCCGTCGGGGCGCCGAGCTGCTCGTTGGGCACCCCGATCAGGGGTTCCGGGCGGTTCAACCGGTAGTCGATGCGGTCCGTCGACGTGATTTCGGCTCCGCAGCATCCGCATTGGACGGTCATGGATGCAGATGCTAGAGCTCCTCGTCGTTCAGCAAACGTGAACGCACCAGGAAACGCACTCCCAGTGGCGCTTCCAGCGAGAACCCGCTCCCACGACTGGCCGGGACATCAATGAAGAGTCAGAGTTCGGTCCGTATCACGCTGGATGCGTGGTCAACGACGTGACGCTGGCGTCTGGTGTGCGGACTCGAGTCGGCGGTACGTGTAGAAGACATCGAGCTGACAGTGCGCCGCGATGCGTTCGTGCCGACGCCTCAGCTCGTCGTCCAGTTCGCCGCCCTCTCGCACGAAAACGATGATCAGCGGACGATCGTTGCTGTCGACCGCGTGGTTGACGGCGGCCCACTGAAGGTCGCGGAACTTCTGTGGGTGGCCCCAGCAGACGTACCTCTTGCTGGAGTCCTTTGCCGCGAGACAGTGCATCGGCTTCTCACGGATAGACCCCGGTTCGATCTCCCATCCGCTGCCTAGAGCGTCGTAGATCATCGCGGAGGGATGCGTGAGCCGTGTTTCCGTGTACTGCGCGCACGAACCGATGCCTTCCAAGGCTCGGGTGTACTCCTTGAGCGGGCCGTCCTTGAGCCAGACCCTGATGCCCTCGGCGGTGAGGCTGTCGGCGAGTTCTCCACCGATCAACGGATCGTCGACCCAATTGGTGTACTGCTTCGTCTTGGCGCGATCGGACATTGATTCCCAACCGATCGTCTCGACTTGACGGTACAGCTCCCGGATCACGGCCTCGCGCACCTGCCGTGGAACTTCGATGTCCGGCAAGAGAACCCCCTACTCGACTAGATTCACCGCGTTCGCTACTCGGTCGGCCACACGTTCGGGCTCTTCGTGTTCCCACGCGCGGACGACGGTCCACCCCGCCTCGCTGAGCAGCTGATTGGTCTCGGCATCTCGCTCCCGATTGCCGGCGATCTTCTTCCACCAGAACTCGGAGTTGGTGCTGGATGGGCGATAGTGCTCGCTGCAGCCGTGCCAGTAACAACCGTCCACGAACACCGCGACTCGCGCCTTGGGGAACACGATGTCCGCGGTCCGGCGGAGCGAGGGAAGGGGACGAGCGGAAACCCGGTAACGAAGACCCCGCGCGTGCAGCAGTGACCGCAGCTTGACTTCAGGTCCGGTGTCACGTGACTTGTTCCCTCTCATCGAGGCGCGAACCTCGTGGGAGGACGCCCATGAGTCGTCCGGAAGTTCGACGTCGTGAACGAGCCCCTGCGCGCGGGCTAGGCTCCAACCTTCGGCGAGATTGTCGGCTCGCTTGCCGTGGAGTACCTCGCCCAGCAGTCTGGAGCGCGAACGACCATTGTCCGACCAGCGCAAATAGGCTCGGACCACGGCAGCGTCCGACCTGAGTTTGAGCTCGACCGAAGCGTAGGCGATGCGATCGTCGCCGACGTGAACCGCGCGACGGTAACGGCCACCGGCGGCGCGATCCTGCTCTGCGGCGACCATCGCCCGGCTGCGTCCAGCCCGAGGCTTCCACGCGTGGTCGCGCACCGTCACGGGCGCTTCTCCACCTTTTCGAGACTTGACGCGACGGCGCGAGCGAACGCCTCGCCAAGAAGCACTGGGACCGCGTTGCCGAGCTGACGCATCTTCTCGCTCCGTGGCCCGCTCAGCACCCAGTCGTCGGGGAACGTCATGACTCGAGCCGTCTCCCGCACCGTCATGTAACGATGCTTGTAGCGCCAACCCCCTGGTGCGGACCCGTCGCGTTCACGGTCATCGGTGAGCAGCACTGATTCGCCACCTGGAACTCCGTGCACCCCCGCTTTGACGGTCTTCGCGGGTCGGTCGTACTCGTTCGGCGTGTGGCCGGGGTAGATCCGGGCGTCAGGCCAGCCGACGTGGTCCTTGAAAGGCCATTTCTCCTCGTTGTAGTACTCGACGCGGTCCAGACGGTTCCACGGGATCGCGGGCAGTGGTGGGTTGCCGTCGATACCCGTGATCGCGTCCCGAAGCGTGCGCCACGGCAGCAGGCCGTCGTCGGCCGGGGCGGTGGCCGGGAGCCGTTCGAGGACACGATCGCGCACGTGCCGAGGCACGGTCGGATGCCGGTCCCAGTACTCGCCACTGAGGATGGAGCGGGTCAGCGCGGTCTCGGAGTGGGTCGGCTTCACCGAATCCTTGAACGCGTCGACATCGACTCCCAGGTCAGAGCGGAACGCGATGATGATGACCCGGTTCCTGATCTGCGGAACACCGTAGTCAGCCGCGTTGACCTGGAACATCCTCACGTCGTAGCGCTCGTGTCCCGGAACGGCGTCCTTGTCCGTCGCCAGCAGCGCCGCGTCGTGCTCGAGCCAGGTCGAGTCCGAGTCGCGCTCCTTGAAGGGGAGCTCGAGCTCACGAAGGATGTAGTCGAAGTACGGACGGAAGGACGGTCGCAACAGACCTCGGACGTTCTCGCAGATCACAGCCTTGGGCTGGATCTCGCGCACGGCGCGGAACATCTCGGGGAACATGTTCCGCTTGTCCTCGTCACCCTTGGCGACACCGCCGAGACTGAACGGCTGGCACGGCGGGCCTCCGGCCAGGATGTCGACCTGCCCCTGCAGGTAGCCCATCTTCAGTTCTTGCACATCCCCCTCGACCAACGGCCACAGGTCCTGTTCACGAGGGATGTACTCGTCCTCGCCCCTAGGTACAGCCTTCTTGTTGGCGAGGAACGTGGCGCAGGCGTGCTTGGCGAACTCGTTGATCAGGAGAGGCCGGAACCCGGAGTTGTGCACGGCCATCGCCAGACCCCCGCCGCCGGCGAACAACTCGACCGACGTGCGGTCTCTTGACGGGGTGGTCGACGACTCAGACATGCGCGGAACAATATCGCAGCGCGGGTGGCCTGCTCGCACATGACCACCCGTGTCGCTGAGTATGTCCTTGCTGGACAAGGAATTGACCGGCTGTCAGGAGACGACGGTGTGCCATGGCTTGGACGAGTCTCTTGCCGTGTATCGGAGCGGACCCGTGTTGATCGGCCTCGCACCGGCGGGCAACGCGAGCCTGATTGCCATGATCACGTCCGCTGGATCCTCCTCAAGGCCGTCCTCCGGGATCCTTTTCGTACTCACCACCGGGTACACGAGCAGGGATCCCCTCCGTGGTTCTCCTGTCAGCGAGTGATCAACCGCCTTGCGGTTCAGGCTCGTGGCGTTACCGCGCACTCGGTCACCATCAGCCGATCGGCGATGCACGCTGAAAGGACCGTGGCCGCGGAACATGGCTCTCAAACCGCTCTGCTGTTGGGGGAAAACCACTTCCCAGTCTAGGACGCGGTCGGGCCCGAGCTTCTCCATCCACTTGAGATCCGGGCGGAACGTGTTCTCATGCGCCCATTCGAGTTGGCCGAGCACAGCGAGCAGGTCGACGTGTGACACCCTGGCGACGAGTGCGCGGAAGGTCGACCGTTCGAATCGGTACGTGCGCGGATTGTCGACAGCGGCCGCTATGACAGGGATGAAAGCGTTGATGTTGCGCTCCAACGCGGCCCTGTTCGAAGTCGCGGGATAGCCGGAACTCGGCTCCTTGGTCAGAGTTCTCCGCTCCTCGAGTACAGCGTTGTACATCTTGGACGCGGCTGTTGGCCGCAACATCCTGCTCGACACGAGAGGCGGAATCTGAGCCGGAGTGACCAGAGGCTGACCGTCCTCGTCGAATCCCGTGTACTGGCGGAGTTCCTCGCGGAAGTCCTCCTCGTCGCGGCAGATGGACTCGAACGCGTCGCGAAGGTCCGCGGTGACGTGCAGTCGAACGAGGTCGCGGTAACCCTTCCTGAAACCGAACCATCGACCCATCTGCATCAGGGCGTCGGCGTTCTGCACGCCTCGCCGGTAGTACGAGACGGTCAGCCCCTCGACGGTGAACCCGCGAGCGAGCTTGTTGCCTCCCACCAGGATTCGCCAGACAGGATGCTGGTCGAAGTTCAGCTCGTCCTGCTCGATGTCCTTGTCGCTGTTGACGACGAGCACCGGGTTGTTGTTGGCGTTGATCAATCGCGCGGTGTTGGCGATGTACGGTTGGAGTTCCTCGAACGTAGCGGGGATCGGCAACTCCGGCGCCAAGGCACGGGACACAGGAAGGATGTCCTGCTCGTAGAGATACTTCAGGCGCGGTCGGCATGTCGAGCTGAAGTATCCCGCCTTGCTCCAGGTGTCCTTGATGACCTGAGCTTTGGCGCGATGAACGTCTGTCTTCATCGCCTCGTGTACGAGCATCGTGTGATGCCGGAACTCAGGCATCCCTTGCTTCTGCCGGAACAGTTTGACAGCTCCGGCGAGGACGAACCTGTCCATCGCGTTGAGCAGGTCGGCCCCGTCCTCGTCGTCCTGCAACAGCCGCACATGTGCCTTTTCCTTGGAGTTGGCGAATGTGCGTTCCTGCCAGGGGATCGGGGAGTCCAGGTCGTGGAAGTCGTCCGCACCCATGTAGCCGGGAGGCCGTTCGAGTGAGATGACGAAATCCTTCGGGAAGATGTCCTCGGCATCGCTGGGGTCGACGAACACGTTGGCGAACGGGGTTGCCGTGTAGCCCACGTACTGCCCGCGCGGGAGCATGCCCAGAAGCTTGGAGATCAGGGCGTTGATCGCGGTGCGTTCGGGCTTGCCCTGTTCCCACTTCTTCGGATTGCTCGTGTTGATCGACGCCTGATCGGACTCGTCGTCGATGATCAGGGCGGGGATCTGGTGGAGTTTGGCGGTGATGGCCCCGAGATCCTTGACGAACTTCTCCAGCGCCAGCTTGTTCTTCTTCACCACGACAAGGCGGGCGTTGCTGTTGAACAGGTTCGAGGGGTGTGAGAGCGGCTCGGCACGATTGGTTCGTTCGAAGTCGAGCGCGGCGATGCCCTGATGCAGACTCCGATAGTCCGAGGTGCGGGTCGTCATCCGGTAGATGTCGGGGAAGTCGCGATCCGCAGGCTGGTGTCCGTGACTGATGAACCGGCCCTTGACCCAGTCTTCGTCCTGCTGGTAGTCAACACGGAAGAGTGCCTCGGGGTCGCTGACGTCGATCCCTCGAAGGATGTTCTCCCGCCCGACGAGCTCCATGTCGAGCCTGCGCTGAGTCTGGTCTCGCAGGAGGTTCGTAGTGCCGGTCATGACAATGATCAGCCGGTAGCCCGCGTCGATCGCCTTCGCGATGACACCGGTGAAGTTCGCGGTCTTTCCACTTTGGACGTATCCAACGACCAAACCCTTGGCCTGGCCGGGATTCTTGCGGGTCGGTTCGTGCAGCCGCTCGACGACATGGGTCGTCGCCGCGTTCAGTTTGGCCACGGCTTCAGCTGACCAGTCGCGCTGCTCCCGAAGATAGGTCGAGTAGTGGTCCCAGTAGAAGTCCCGGCTGTTTTGGACTTCCATCGTGTACCAAGGATCCCAGCGATCCGCGATGACGATCGTCTGGTCGCGGTTGGCGATCGGGAACAACTGTTCGAGCAACAGACCGGTGTCGTCTTCGAGCTTGAGGCCCCGGGTGATCACTTCGCGGCGTTGAGCGGTACCGGGCTCGGTTCCCTCGGCCCATGTGGCGTCGGCGACCCGTACGGCATCCCACGAAGCCAGCTGGAAGTTCAGCTTCCTTCTGAGTTCATCGTCAGGATGAGCCGCGAGGAGATAATCACGCAACGCCGCGTCAGAGATCGTGGGTTCGCCAGGGAGGTCCTCGGCCGCCTGTGCCGCCTTCTTGTGAATGTCCTTGGGGCCGAGCCGTTTCATCGCGTCGAGTGCGACGAGATAGGCCTCGGCGATGGTCTCGGTCATGATCGTCCTTCGAAGTCGGTGGAGGCCTTGATCTCAGGCGGCGGCTGATCGTCGGCTGGCATGCCGTCGAGATCGATCAGGTACCTGACCTCGGGTATGCGCGCGATGTCGGCGCCCTTGGCCACGGCCGTTTCCGCTGTCAGGCGCGGGAAGGCCTCGTCCACCAAATAGGCCTGGGATCGGAAGCGCTTCGTCCACCTGGTCTCGCTTTGACTCCTGAGGTCATCGATCCATCCGGATCCGGCGAGTCCGGTCTCGAAAGCGTCGAGTGCGCTGGAAGGGCCGATGAGCCTGCGCATCCGATCGATGAGCTGTGACAGCGTAGATCCGGTTCCGTCGCCAGCCGCGGTGATCTGGTGTGACACCAGCCAAAGTGGTCGGTCGCCGGTGCCGACAAGCTGCGTCAGGGACTCGATCCAGTGTTGGCGCCTCTCCGAACGAGTCGTCTTCACTTCGACGTCGAATCCCGGCAGGCCGAAATCGTGCTCCTCGGCGAGTCCTCCGCGCCAAGCGCGGACGGCGTGCGTCGCTCCGGCGAGGGCGATCAATCCACCAAGTGTGAGCATCTCGCCGAACAGTCCGACCTCGCGCTCTTCGGTGAGTGACTCGGTGCGCCGCAGTAGCAAGGTGAGTTGGCCCAGGCTCTTTCGGACGGCTTCGGCCGGTCGCATCCCGTCCAGCTGTACTCGATCCGCGATCGCGCAAAGGAGCGGGTACGAGTCCGGGAACACCCAGGCCAACGTGATGACCACTTCGAGGCAACGGTGTCCGCCACGCGAGGCGCTTCTCGTCTTCACATGTTGCAGAGCGAGGTCCGGCAGTCGTTCGTCGCCGGTGTCGTGGATGCGCAGACCGAACTCGGGAACCTCGGGGTCCACGAAGAAGGAGATCCTGGGCTGTCCCGTGACGGTGAACTCGATCGGGACAGGGCTGGTGAGGTAGTCGCTGACGCCGGCCGCTGACATGTGGCGTTCACCGACCTGAGGTGAAGGCGTCACTGTCGCTCCGCTCGCACGGCGATGGTCAGCAGCTCTTGCCAGAGATCGATGTTGTCCTTGTCTCTCGCGCCGAGGAACTGGCCTTCGAAGATGTTCTCCATCAGGAGGTACAGGAGCGTCTTGATGAGTGGCAGGTCGTTGAGGCCGCCGTGCTTGCCGCCGAGCAGCATCTTCCGGTAGCGCTTGTTCAGCCAAAGCGTGTACTCGTCACGATCGACTTCGAAGAACGCGTCACTGGTGAACTGGCGCCAGCGGATGCTGATCGTCTCGTGCTCGTTGAGCGGCGGAATCTCGTTCTTGATGGAGTCCTTGAGCCCCGGCGCGAAGCCGTAACCGGGATGGATCATCTTCTTCCTGGCGTTGCTGCGTTTGCGCGATGTGCGGTACACCTCCTCCGCCGTCGCCAGATAGGAGCTCAGGGAGGTGCCGTCGTCGGCACGCGCGGTTTCGCAGATCTCCGCGAATTCTGGTCCGACCAGCACCTTCGACTTCTCCGGGTTCATGCGGAACAGTCCCGAGATCTGGTCGTTGATCTCGATCTCCACCCTGGCGTGCTGCATTCGGGCGTGCGGTGCGCTGAGACCTTCCCAGCCGCCGCCGGCGACGAGCAGCCGGTCGTTGCGATAGAAGTACCAGCCCTGGTGGCGATCGGGGTTGCCGCCCAACTTGAACTCCGGCCGGTTGGATTTCGGCCAGATGTGGCAACGGAAGGTGATCCCTGGCCTGGTTGTGGAGTGGACCTCCTTGGGGAAGTCAGAGCGGGCGGACGCCGGATAACCGAACGGGTTCAGGGGAGTGACGTCCACGTGGGCGCTCGGGCCGTCGTCCTCCGCATCGCGTACGTCGATGGCGATGTGAACGCGCTCCCGCTCGAGGAAACGGTGAAAGACGATACCGAGGTGCAGTGCGACCGTGTTGACGGTGCGGGTGATGAAGGTTTCGACCTGGTCGCTGTCATCGGTCGAGAGGAACCCAGTCACGTCGTCCCAGCGCACGACCGTACCTGTACCGGTGGACGGCAGTCCCCAGTCGCTGTCGACGACGTTGGCGGCGAACGAAGCGTTGACCTCATCGCAGTGGTAGCTCTTGATCGCTTCTTCGAGTTGCCAGCGCCGTCCTACTGCCTCGTCGCCCGCTCTCCGGGATATGACGGTGAGACTGCGAGCCTGGCTGAACGAGGCGGCTTTGAGGCCGAGACCGAAATGCCCCAGGTCATCGGAGGCGTATGCGCGGTTTCCTCCCATGGTCATGGCCGCGTTGATTTGGTCGGTCCCCATACCGCGGCCGTTGTCGACAACGCACAGAGCTCGCAGTTTCCCACCCGATCGGATGAATTGAACGAGCACGTGGGTGGCGGACGCGTCGATTGAGTTGTCGACTAGGTCGGCCAGCGCGGTCTCGAGTGAGTGGTTCCGTCCCATCGCCTCCATCACGCGCGGATCCGGCGGCAGTTGCACAGTGCCGCTGACAGGGACGTGATCGCTCCACTCGGTCATGGTCAGAATCCTTCTACCCCTACTACTCGGGTGGAATACCACGAGTAGCCCATTTGTCCGGCACGCGCGGCCGCTGGCTGGTCCCTGTTCACTCCATATAGATGATGAACAGCCGTGCGTTACCTGACCATACCGAGTGCGTACGGGGCGTGGTCGATCAGTTACTCAACTTGCTGGTCGCTGTCCGTGAGGAGCCGTGAACGCACCAGGAAACGCATTCCAAGCGGCGCCTCGAGCGAGAACCCGCTCCCACGACCGGGCACCACGTCGATCGTCAGGTGCGTGTGGCTCCAGTACTCGAACTGCGCCGCGGACATCCACACAGGAATGACGAACGCGTCGACGGCGAGGTCCCCGAGGTGCACGTCGGACGAGCCGGTGCGGAACTCCCCGGCGGGGTAGCACATCGGGGCCGAGCCGTCGCAGCAACCGCCGGACTGGTGGAACATCAGGTCGCCGTGCGAGGCCCGGAGGCGGCGGAGCAGATCCGCCGCCTCCGGGGTCAGGGCCACGCGGGGCATCAGAAGAAGCCCAGGGCGTTCGGGGAGTAGCTGACGAGCAGGTTCTTGGTCTGCTGGTAGTGGTCGAGCATCACGCGGTGGTTCTCGCGGCCGATGCCGGACTGCTTGTAGCCGCCGAACGCCGCGTGCGCCGGGTAGGCGTGGTAGTTGTTCACCCACACGCGGCCCGCCTGGATGTCGCGGCCCGCGCGGTAGGCGACCGAACCGTCGCGCGACCACACGCCCGCGCCGAGGCCGTACAACGTGTCGTTGGCGGTCTTCATGGCGTCGTCGTAGTCGGAGAAGGAAGTCACGGCGACGACCGGGCCGAAGATCTCCTCCTGGAAGATCCGCATCTTGTTGTCGCCCTCGAAGACCGTGGGCTGCACGTAGTAGCCGCCGGACAGCTCGCCGCCGAGGTCCGCGCGCTCGCCGCCGGTGAGCACGCGGGCGCCCTCCTGCTTGCCGATGTCGATGTACGACAGGATCTTCTCGAGCTGGTCGTTGGACGCCTGCGCGCCGATCATCGTCTCGGTGTCGAGCGGGTGACCCTGTTTCACCGCCTGAGTTCGCGACACCGCGTCGCCCAGGAAGTCCGAGTAGATCGACGACTGGATGAGCGCCCGCGACGGGCACGTGCACACCTCGCCCTGGTTCAGCGCGAACATCGTGAAGCCTTCAAGAGCCTTGTCGTAGAAGGCATCCCGCTCCAACGCGATGTCGGAGAAGAACACGTTCGGCGACTTGCCGCCGAGCTCCAGGGTCACCGGAATGATGTTCTCGCTGGCGTACTGCATGATCAACCGGCCGGTGGTCGTCTCCCCGGTGAACGCCACCTTCGCCACGCGCCGCGAGGACGCCAGCGGTTTGCCCGCCTCGACGCCGAAACCGTTGACCACGTTGATGACACCCGGCGGCACGATGTCCGCGATCAGCTCCATCAGCACGTGGATCGACGCCGGGGTCTGCTCGGCGGGCTTGAGGACCACCGCGTTGCCGGCGGCCAGTGCGGGCGCGAGTTTCCACACGGCCATCAGGATCGGGAAGTTCCACGGGATGATCTGGCCGACGACGCCGAGCGGCTCCTGGAAGTGATACGCGACCAGGTCCTCGTCGATCTGCGAGATGCCGCCCTCCTGGGCGCGGATCACGCCCGCGAAGTAGCGGAAGTGGTCGACCGCGAGTGGCAGGTCGGCGGCGAGTGTCTCGCGGATCGGCTTGCCGTTCTCCCACGTCTCGGCGACGGCCAGCAGCTCCAGGTTGGCCTCGATGCGGTCGGCGATCCTGTTGAGCACCTGAGCCCGATCCGCCACCGACGTCCTGCCCCACGCGCGGGCGGCGCCGTGGGCCGCGTCGAGGGCGCGCTCGACGTCCTCGGCGGTGCCGCGGGCGATCTCGGTGAAGTCCTCACCCGTGACCGGGGTGGGGTTGGCGAAGTACCCGCCCTTGGCGGGCGGCACGTACTCGCCTCCGATGAAGTGGTCGTACCGGTCGCGGTACGTCACCACACTGCCGGGTTGCCCAGGAGCCGCGTACTTCGCCATGGTGAGAAACCTCCCGCATCGTTGCGAACCGATGGGCGACGCTAAGTAATGCGACGTTTCACCTTCGTTGCATCCGAAAGGAGTAACGGTGTGTGGCAGAAGGCCCGTCATCCTGGAGAGGTGACGGACGTCGGCGAGGCAGCACGGCCGGTGATCGCCGAGTCGTGGCGGCGGTCCCTCGCCGCGCGCGTCGACCCGGACCGGCACGAGGCACCGGTGGTGTACGGGCCGGACGAGATCGCGGACCTGCGGGGCACGCACCCGCTGGCGTCGACGCTGCCGCTGCTCAAGCACACGCTGTCGATGGACGACACGATCATGATCGTCACCGACACCCGCGGGCACATCCTGTGGTGCGAGGGCGACAACGGGGTGCGGCACCGCGCCGAACGCGTCCACCTCACCGAGGGCTCGCGCTGGAGCGAGGACGCCATCGGCACCAACGCGATGGGGACGGCTCTCGCCACCGGCAAGCCCGTCACCGTGCACTCGCGCGAGCACCTCGTGCGGACCTACCACGGCTGGACGTGCGCGGCGAGCCCTATCCACGACCCCCACAGCGGGCTGCTGCTGGGCGTGGTCGACGTGAGCGGGCCGCTGAAGACCATGCACCCGGCCGTGGCGCAGCTCGTGTCGGCCGCCGCTCGACTGGCCGAACACCACCTGCAGCAGCATTTCGTGCCACGTCAGCACGTGCTGACGTTGAACTTCCTCGGCGGGCCGCACGCGGACCTCGACGGACGGCCGCTGGTCCTGACGTTGCGCAACGCGGAGGTGCTGACCGCGCTCGCGCTGCACCCCAAGGGACTCACGGCTGAACAACTCGCATTGCTGCTCTATGGTGAACGGGGGAACCCGACCACGGTCCGGGCTGAGCTGCACAGGTTGCGGGCTCAGCTCGGTGGAGTGCTGCTCACCAGGCCGTACCGGCTGGACGCGGTGGTGCGGGGCGACTTCCTGGACGTGCGCACGGCGCTGCGGTCAGGCGACGCCAGAAGAGCCACCCGGCACTACAGCGGCGAGCTGCTGCCCCGTTCGGACGCACCTGTTGTGAGAGAAGAACGAGCGGACCTCGCCGCCGCGGTGCGCCGAGGTGTGCTGGACACCGGAGACGCCGACTCGTTGCTGTCGTTCGCGGACAGCGGGGAGGACGCCGAGGTGCTCGAACGCCTGCACCTGCTGCTTCCGGTCACAGATCCCCGTCATGCTCTTGTCTCCTCGCGCCTGCGAAGGGCGCTGGAATAGGCTTCCCCGCGGGGGAGGGCGAAAGTGAAGCAGTGCATCAACTGCATGACCCGGTTGCCGCGCAAGGAGGTCACCGAGGTCGCGTGGTGTGCCTTGTGCACGCCGTGCCTGCAGGTCGTGTCGGACCAGATGAAGCTCCTGCACGACCGGCCCGGTGGCGCGGCCGTGCAGATCTACCAGTGCGGCTGGTGCGGTGTCGCGCGCTCGTGCGGGGTCGGCCTGAGGACGCGGTGCCTGGTCTGCCTGGACGACAGGTCCGTGCCGGATCCGGCCGCGCAGAAGATCGCGCACCGGCTGGAGCTCGAGGGTTCCTGGCGCGAGAACTCGGAGTTCATCGCCGCGACGACCGTGAAGATCCGGCTCGCGAAGTACTTCCAGCCGGGCTGGACCGTGCTCGCCACCGACATGCACGGGTTGCCGTGGACCGCGTTCCGGTGGTTGACGAAGTCGCACGGGACGTGGGGGAGTAACGCCGAGACCGGCGAGGTGGTGCAGCTCAAGCACTCGCGCGGCGAGGAGAACCTCCTTTACCTGGTGCGGTACGGGAAGGTGCTCAAGTTCGGGCGCGGCAACGCCGAACGAGTCGGTGCGCACGTGTCCCAGGGCGCGGTGCCGGTGCTCGTGCTCCTCGCTGCCCGGCAGGAGGTCTCCGTTGCCCGCGACCAGCTGAAACGCTTGCACCGCACCGAGATGGTGTCGTTGCGGACGCCGGTGGACCTGTTCGCGGTGCTGCCGGACGGGCAGGACGTCACCGATCAGCACTCACGGAGTTGAGCCCTGCCTCCAGGCCGTTCAGGATCGCGTGGCAGTCGCGGTGCAGCTGGTGGGCGTCCGGGGCGGTGACCACGAACAGGCCCAGCCAGTTCCGGGATCCGCCGCTGGGGTCGTAGACCGGCACCGGTTCGCCGACCGGCATCGAGAAGGCCGGGATCTCCTCCAGCTCGGTGCCTGGCGTCACGATCGCGGACCAGTCGACGTCGTCGGGGCGCCACAACGGTTGCGTGCTCCACGGTTCACCCGCGGCGTTCGTCGGGATGACCGCGACCGACGCGGCCGCCCGGCCTGCTGTGATGAGCATCTGGGCCGGGTAGAAGACCTCGCGGCCGAGGAGCTGGTCGACGAGCATGCCGATCGGGTCGATGCCGAAGACCTCCTCGATCTCCCTGGTGATCATCACGCCGCCGAACCGCGCGCCGGTCTCGATCAGCGTGAGCGAGCCGTCCTTGCCCAGCTTGATTTCGGTGTGGGTGCCGCAGGTGTCGAGCTGCAGCGCGTTGACGGCGTCGCGGGAGACCTCCTCGATGCGGCGCTGGAGGTGGTCGGGCAGGGTGCACGGGGCGGTGCTCGCGACCTCGGTGAACGGCGGGATCGCCGGCAGTCTGGCCGTGATGCACAACGGCTGGTAGACGCCGTTCGCGACGATTCCCTCGACGCTGACGTAGTCGCCGTGGCCCGGCCCCGGATACCAGCCTTCCGTGGTGCCGCTGAAGATCTCCTCGACGAGGAGGTCGCCGTCGGTGTCCTGGGCGTACAGCTCGTTCATGCCCACCTGGCTGCCGAGCTTGAGCGCCTCGGCGACTTCCGCCCACGCTTCCTTCACGTCGGTGTGGGCGTGGAGCACCAGTTGCGCCACGGAACCGGCGCCCCAGGCCGGTTTGAGGAGCACGGGTGGAGTCAGTTCGGCGAGCGCGTTGTGGAGGTCTGCCTCGGACTCGACGCGGCGGAAGTTCGGGATCGGCACGGTCGCCCGCTGCCAGGTCTCGCGCATCAGCCGTTTGTCGCGTGCTCGCACCAGGTTCGGGCCCGCGCCTGCGAGGCCGAGGCGGTCCGCGACGCAGGCGACGAGCAACACGGCGAACTCGGACAACGTGATGATCGCGTCCGCGCCGATCGCTTTCGCGTGCTGGGCGACGAACTCCACGAGCTCTTCACCGCGCGGCGCGTCCGGAGCGTCGACGATGCCGGTGCAGAACTGTTGTGCTGCTTCGGGAACCGGCATGAGCGCCAGGACGTGCAGCTCGCCTTTCGCGGCGATGCGCGGGAACGAGTGCTCCGGAGGCGGGCCGCCCTTGACGTACAAGTAGAGGATCTTGCTCATCCGGAGCGCTCCTTCGTGCGGACGAAATGGATCGACAGCGCGACGACGACCATCAGCAGCACCGTCCCCGCCGCCGCGTGGACCAGGAAGTCGTTCATGGCGCCGCGGGCGAGGTAGCCGCCGAGCAGGAAGATGACCAGCGAGCACACCGCCCGGTCGATCAGCGACTCGATGGACAGCAGCGTGGCGCGGCTGCGGGGGTCGGTGATGGCGTCGTTGACGAGCTGTCGCTGGACCGGGAACGACAGGCCGGTGGCGAGCGAGAACACACACAGGCAGGCGATGGTGGCGACGAGCCCTGCCGGTGCGAGCAGCGCGAGGCAGACCGCCATCACGGTGGTGAGCACGAAGACCGCGCGCAGGTCGCTCATGGCTCGGCGGATGAGGTTCGGGCGGGCCGCTCCCAGCGCCTCGAACAGCGTGGTGACGGCCATGAGCACGCCGAAACCCGCTACCGGCAGGTGTTTGGCGTCCAGCACCGGCTGGAAGAGGTTGGCCTGGAGGATGCGGACCAGGGTGAAGATCGCGACGCCCTGGACCATCAGCAGCACCAGGTAGTGGTCGCGTTTGAGGGTGGCGAAGGCTCGTCTGACGGCGAGCTTCTCGTGGTGGTGCTCGCCGGGCGGCAATGGCGGGAGCTTGAGGGCGATGCCGAGTGCGATCAGTGTGGCGGCCGCCGAGAGCCAGTACGGCGAGGTGAACTGCCACTGCATCAGGACACCGGCGGCGGGCAGGGCCACGACGCGTCCGGTGAGACTATAGGCGCGGGCGCTACCTTCCGCCTGCTTGTAGAGGGCGTCCTGACCGGTGCGGTGCAGGTACTCGTAGACGTACGCGCTGCCGGCGCCGGACGTGAACGAGTAGGCGAGCGCGATCAGCAGGAAGTGGGTGAGGAAGCCCCAGTAGTTCTGGACGAAGACCGGGATCAGGTTCGCGGCCGTCAGCGTGATGGCGCCGAGCTGCAGGAACCTGCGGTAGTCGAAGCGGTCCGCGAGCACGCCGGTGGGCACGTCGAGCAGGCAGAACGCGACGTAGTAGATGGCCTGGATGCCGAAGATCTGCTGGTCTGTCAGGCCGATGTCGCGCTGGTACAGGTAGAAGATCGGCAACCACAGCAGCAAACCGTTGAACAGCTGATAGCCCTTGTACAGGCGGATGACCGTCATGCGTACGGACGCAGCTGCAGCAGGTGCACGTGGTTCTTGTCGGCGGCCCACTCGATGTCGACGGGCTGGCTGAAGGTGTAGTCGGGGGAGAAGTGGGACTGCAGCAGACGTCCCGCCGTTGCCAGTTTCTGCAGCTGCTGCTTGGTTTCCTCGTCCACATCGGACTCGCCCAGCGCGACCGTGCGGCCACCGCCCTCGACCGTGTTGAACAGGTACTGCGACGGCTGGGCCTCGCCGTCGACGACGTCGGTGACCTTGCCGGCGACGTTGATGTAGACGTTGCGGAAGTCGTTGCGGTTCAACGGGTTCGTCGTGACCATGACGCCGCCTCGGTCGGACGGCACCTGCTCCTGGATGATCACACCCATGTAGGCGTCGTCGAGGGCGATCCCGGCCTGTTTGCGCAGGAGGGTGCTCCGGGCGTTGACGAGGCTCGCCCAGACCTTCTTGACGCTGCTGAGGATTCCGCGCGCGTCGCTGACGTGCGTGACCGACTCGTAGATGCCGGCGGCGGAGAACCCGGCGAGGTCCTCGGCGTTGGACGAGCTGCGGACGACGAACGTGCTGACGCCGGAGAGGTGCCTGATGATCGCGTCGTCGATCTCGGTGAGCAGCGCGTCGGGGAACTTCGCGGTGCGGATCAGGTGCTGCAGTTCGACGCACTGGGCGTCGGTCTGCGGGGCGTCGAGCTCGAGGGCGAGCTTGAGCTTGCCGATGGCCTGCTGCAGGCGCGGGCTGGCTTCCAGGAAGCGCTGGTGCAGCGAGAACGGCAGCGCGATGCCGCGCGGGATGCGGATGTGGTCCCTGAACAGGGCTTTCGCGCCCTCGTCGAGGTCGTCGGTGCCGAGGAGCTGTTCGAGGTAGGGCAGGAGGTTCTCGCGGGGCGGCCTCGGGATGCGGTAGAAGCCGAGCCAGCGGGTGGAGCCGTTCTTCGCGACCTCGTTGAGCTCGCCGAGGTTCGCGGCCTTGGTGCCGTACCTGGTGCTGTCGCGCCACCGGAGGTCTCGCAGGTCGGCGATCCTGTCGTTGTTCAGGTCCGGCTCGTCCATGGTGACGCGGGTGGCGAGCCACGCGGGCTTGCGCGTGTCGGGTTGCTCGATCGGCTCGACACCGATCTTGGTCGCGTCGGGGTCGACGGTGTAGCGGACCCAGCGGCCGTTGAGGTGCGCGAGGTCGTCGACGGCGCGCAGCTGGATGGCGTTCGGGATGCCCCAGCCGCTCGCCAGGACGTTGGTGTGCGACAGCGGCGTGGTGTGCTCGGAGTTGACAACGCCTGTCAAGCGCGGAATGTCGTCGGGCACCTTCGCCATCACGATGATGTCGTGCCAGGCGAGCTGGTTCTCCTCGTACTCCTGCTCCGTGCGGAAGATCCTCAGTCTTCCTTCGGCGGTTCCGGGGTTGAGCGGCACGAACTCATTGGTTGAGAAAAGCTCATAACTGAGGATGCGGGGCAGGACGTCTTTCGGAATTTTCGCCACGTGACTTTCCTGCAGGTGATTAGCCGGTTTCAGCAGGATCGGCACGCTCTGGTCGACGTTCGCGCGCACCTCGTCGTAGAAGTACTGCAGCATTTCGGCCGTCATGGTGTCCGCTTCGACCGTTTCGAGCGAGAAGAACCTCTGGTCGTGCAGCGCGAGGATGCCCAGGCAGAACCTGCGGTCCACGCGGTGGTAGACCTCGAAATTGATCTCGTCGAGCCGGCGTTCCAGCTCGTCAGGCGGCATGTGCAGGATGTGCGCGGCGATGTACTTGACGTGAAAGAGGTTCTCCCGGCTGTCCATGAAGTGGATCAGCCCGGTCTCCCGGTCGACCACGAGCTTCACGAACCGATAGCCGCCCAATGTTCCGGACAGCTGCGTGAATGCCGAGAGCGTGAGCCGTTCACCGATCAGCGCAGGTGCTTGCACGCGCCGAAAGATACCCTCGTGTTTGCTGTCGTGGCCACAAACGTCTCAGCTGGCCGATTTCCTTGTCTCAACTCTGTCAAGAAGTGACAATCCCTGTCATGCGCGTCTTGTTCGGCGGTGTTCCCGCCGCCGGCCATCTGTTCCCGCTGATCCCGCTGGCCCACGCTCTGCGCGATGCCGGTCACGAGGTGGTCGTCACCTCCCTGGACGGGGCCGAGTCCCTGGTGGCCGACCTGCCGTTCGCCTGCCCCGCGCCGGGCGTCGACTGGCGCCGCACCATCCGCTCCCTGGGCGCCGCGCGGTTGCCGGTGGAGATGGCCCGCACCGTGGAGACCAACTCGGCGGACCGCGAGGCCTTCGTCGCCCTGGCCGCCCTGGTCAACGGCGAGGTGGCCGAGAGCGTCGCCGCGTTCGCCTCGTCCTGGCGCCCCGATCTGGTGGTCTACGAGTACCTGTTTCCCGCGGCCGCCGCGGCCGCGACCCTGCTGGGCGTCCCGGCGGTGCGCCACGATCTGGGCTTCACCGACATCGCGCCGCTGCACGCCGTAATGACCAAACACATGGCCGTCCCGATGGGCGAGGTCCTGTCCCTGGACGTCGCCCCGCCGTCCATGGTCGGCGGCACGTCCCGCGGCTGGCCACTGCGTCCCGGCGCCTACACCGGAACCGGCGTGGTTCCACCCCGCTCCGGCCCGCGGATCTCCGTCACGCTCGGAACCGTGCCGCCCAAGGTGGGCGGCTTCTCGACCCTGGACCGCGTGGTCACCGCGGCTGCCTCCGTGCCGGCCGAGTTCGTCCTGGTCATGGGCGACATGGACATCAGCTCGCTGGGCGACCTGCCGCCCAACGTGACGCCCTGCGGCTGGGTCCCGTGGGACGCCCTCGTCCGCACCTCCGACGCCGTCATCCACCACGGCGGCTCCGGCACCGCGCTGGCGGCCCTGGCCTGCGGTGTCCCGCAGCTCGTACTGCCCGACGGCTCGGACCGCTTCGCCGCGGCGTCGGCGGTGCACTCGCGTGGCGCGGGCATCGAGGCGCGCGGTGCCGACGTCGACGCGGAGCTGATCTCGCGCTTGCTCACCGACGCGGAGTTGCTGGCCGCGTCTCGCGAGGTGGCGGCGGAGATCGCCGAGATGCCGTCCGTGGCCGCCGTCGCGCGCCGGCTGGAAGGCCTGGTGGCCTGTCAGCCGACGGGCACCTGAGCCGCATCAGCGCACCGATGACACGGCCGGCCGGTCAGCACCCCGGCCGGTGCGTGGTCCGCGCAGCCCGTGAACAGGGCGAAGATCGCCCCAGCCTGGTCGTCCACACCCAGCGCGAGATGTGCCTCCGCCTGGCCGAGCAGGAAGCCTGACTCCTGGTGCAGCTCGAGGGCCTGAGCGGCGAGAGACCGCGAACCCAGGTGCGCGAGCGTGACGAGGGCACGTCCCTGGTGAGCCAGCAGGCCGAGGTCGGAGGCGAGGTCGAAGGCGCGCGAGGCGTGGTCGCGGGCGGCGTCGAGCGAACCGAGGCTGAGGTGGACGCGGGCCAGGTCGACGAGGATTCCCGGCGCCAGCTGTGCGTACTGCAGGGAGTCGGCGAGCTGGGAGGCCTTCAGCAGCGTGGTGAGGGCGAGCGAGTGCCGGCCGGCGTGGGACTGGAGCTGCCCCAGCGTCATGTAGGCGGCGGGAGCGAAAGGCTGGGTGGACGGGCTGGTCGAGAGCGGCAGCAGCTCGTCGAGCGCGGCGAGAGCGGAGGCGGTCTCGCCCGTGTCCCGGGCCAGGGAGGCACGAGTGGCCAGAGCGTGCAGACGCCACACGGAGTCGCCGGTTCCGGACGCCAGCTTCTCGAGGCGGGCGAGCATGGCGGCTGAGCGGTCCAACCGGCCCAGCTGGCGCGTGACGAAGCAGATGGACAGCATCGTCGCGGGCTGCAGGGCGGTCTCGTCGGTTTCGCCGCGGTAGTGCAGTTCTTCTTCGTGGCACCGCAACGCGTCGTGGAGCCTGCCCGCGTAGCCGAGGGTGATGGCCATGCTGGTGCGCAGGTCGGCATGCTGCCGCGGGGTCGTGGCCAGGGGGAGAGCAGAGCGCAGGACGGCGAGGGTCTCGCGGACCTGGCCGCGCATGCCGGTGCACCGGGAGACGTTGTGCAGGGCGTAGAAGCGGCCGGCCGAGTCGCCGGCCTGGCCGTAGAGGTCGGCGGCCGTCCTGAACTCGGTGGCGGCGAGCGCGGCGTCGTCGGCCATGTGCGCGGTGCCGGCGGCGGAGTGCATGGTCGCCTGACCCACCAGGTCCTGCTCGGCGACCGCGGCGGCCAGGCCCGTGGAGAACAGGCGCAGCGACTGCGTGAAGTGGCCCATCAGCCAGAGGTGGCGGCGCAGCGCGTCGGCGAGCTGCCACGTGCGGCCGGGCGGGCTGGCCAAGGCGGCGGCGAGCACGTTCTCGTACTCGTCGTCGAGCCACTCGGCGGCGTCGGCGCGAGTGTCGAACGTGACGGCGGTCGGGCGCGGCCGGCGGATCATCTGGGGCGTGACCAGGTCGCTGGCCGCGTCCGTGGTCTGCAGGTAGTGGTCGAGCAACCGGGGGAGTGCGTCGAGCTCAGCGGTTGCGAGGTCACGGGCGTAGGCATGCAACAGGTCGTGCATGCGGTAGCGGTGCCGGCGGTGGCGTTCGACGAGGCTCGCGCGTTCGAGCTCGGCCAGCGCGGAGCCGGCGTCCATGCCCAGCAACGCCGAGGCCGCGCGCGGGGTGAACGACGGGCGCGGGACCAGGCCGAGCAGCCGGAACAGGCGAGCGGCCGTGCCGTCCAGGGCGCGGTAGGAGAACTCGAACGCCGCGGTCACGAGCGGGGCGTTCGCCAGCGCGGTCACGGCGTCGCTGATCGGCGCCCGGCTCGTCGCCGCCACGCGCAACGCCAGCGGCAGGTAGCCGCACAGCCGCGCGAGTTCCGACGCGTTGTCGCTGCTGCCGGTCAGGGACTCCACCAACGCGCAGGCGTCGGACGGGCTCAGCACTTCGAGCGCCAGCCGGTGCGCGTCGTTCAGCGCGACGAGGCCACGCAGGTCGTTGCGGCTGGTCACGACGGCCGCGCACGACGGGTCGGCGGGCAGCAGAGGCCGGACCTGGTCCTCGCTGGAGGCGTTGTCCAGCACCACCAGCACGCGCCGGCCCGCGAGCAGGCTGCGGTACAGCGCCACCTGGTCATCCAGCTCGCGCGGCACCTGTTGCACCCCGAGCGCGCGCAGCAGTGACCGCAGTGCCTCGTCCGGCGAGACGGGCGACTCGGCGTCGAAGCCGTGCAGGTTCAGGTAGAACTTGCCGTCGGGGAAGTCCGCGCGGTGCGCCCAGCGGATCGCCAACGCCGTCTTCCCGACCCCCGGCGGGCCGGTGACCAGCGACAACGGGCCCGTCAACGCCGCCAGCTCACCCACCCGCCCCACGAACGTACGGGACTCCAGCGGCAGCGCGGCCCGGCTCGGGTGGCCCAGTTCCTGGTGTTCGGACGTCGCCTGTCCGCGCAGGTCGTCGAGGCGCGCGGCCAGTTCGGGCAGCCGCGCGAGGCCGTCCAGCGCCGGTCCGCGCCACAACGCCAGCGCCGAGCGGTAGGCAGTGGCGGCCTCGCCGAGGTCTTGACCGGCTCGCAGCGCACGGGCGTGCGACAGCCGGTGCGTGAACTCGTGCAGATCGGTCGAGCAGGACAGCCGGTAGCCGTCGCCGTCGGTGGTCACGACCTCCGCACCCAGCCGGGCGCGCAGCATGTGCACGCGCTTCTGCACCTGCTGGCGGTGCCGGGCGGGCAGCCGCGCACCCCACAGCGCCGAGGCGATCTCGTCGGTCGCCATCGGAGCGTCGACCTTGGACGCGAGAACCGCCAGAAGCGCCTGCTGTGTCGGGCCGCCGACATCGACCGTCGTGTCGTCGATTCGCACCTCGAACGCGCCCAGAACGCGAATGCTGACCCGCACCCGGCGAAGGGTAGCCGAAGTCGCCAGCTGAGACGCACTCCGATTTCGCAAACGGCTGCAGATTGAATTTAGGAATGCAGGCTCGTTGGATTAGGAATTGCTCCAGTCTGGGTCCATGAATGTTCCAAGAGGGCGCCATCTGGGCTTATTGCCAGGTGGGGAGGCTGGATCGACGCGTTCAAGAATTTTGTGAGCAATACTCGTGAGTATTCCTCAAATGGCGGATGACTCGGTGGTGGCGGAGGATTGTCTGCCCTCAGTCAATGCATAGATCACCGATCGAGGAGATCGCTCATGCGTGGGAAGAAAATTCTGGGTGTGACTCTGGCGGCCGTTTTCGTCGTGTCCCTGGTGCCGTCCGCGTCGGCCCTCACCACCGGTACGGCGGGAGTCTTCGTCCCACTCGCGACCACCTGCGGCCTCCTGCCGCCGCTGTTCGAGGACACGGCCAGCGTGCCGGCCGCCGCGTTCGACGAGCACGGCTGCGGCGCCGAGATCCTCGTGACCTTGGCGGTCAGACGGTGACCGCCAAGGTCACGGACAGATGCGTGGGCTGTGCCAGCGGTGACATCGACCTCAGCCCCGCCGCGTTCCGGAAGATCGGCCGTCTCGACGAGGGACGGGTCAAGGTGAGCTGGGACTTCATCTGACGCCTCGTGGGCGAGGTGCCGGGTCTTGGCGGGCGACCGAACCTCACCGGACTGTGATCAGCCGCGTTATCGTTGACGCGTCCGGTGAGGGGAGGTCCGCGTGCGAGTGCTCGCTGTCGTGTTGCTGCTGCTGTTCTCGGCGACCCCGGCGCACGCCGCGTCGGGCACGTACCTGCGCCTCGGGCACTTCTCGATGGACCAGGCCCGCGTCGACGTCACGCTCGACGGCGTCAAGCTCGGCACTCTCGACTACGCCCAGCTCTACGACTACCGCCTCGTCGAGCCGGGGGACCACGTCGTCGAGTTCCGCACGGACCCCGGCTCGCCGGTGCTGAGGTCCGTGCTGGTCAAGGCCGCCCTGGGCAAGGCGTACACGGTCATCGACCTGGCGTCCTCGATGAAGGTGCTCGAGGACGACGTCAGCCTTCCTCCCAACGGCCAGGCGCGGTTGCGCGTCCTCAACGCCGGTGACGCCGAGATGGACGTCCTGCGCGGCAGCGTCTTCGTGCACCGCAACGTCCAGGCGGGCTCCACCACCGGTTACGTGGTGATGCTGCCCGGCTCGGACGCCCTGCAGATCACCCAGCGCGGCAAGGAGTCCACCCGCCTGGAGGCGACGCTCGAGTCCGGCGCGGTCTACACGCTGCTGGTGAGCGCGCGCCGCATCGAGCTGCGCACGGACGCCAAGGGCGCCCAGGTCGTGCCCGGCGGCGGTCAGGAAACCGGCTTCGGCGGCATGGCGGGCGGCTGGGACTGGGTCACCGCGCTGGTCATCGCGCTCATCGTGGGGCTCGCGATGTTCTCGGTGCGCGGCAGGCTCTTCCGGTTCGGCTGATGAAGGGCAAGCTCGTGATGGGCGCGGCGATCCTGGTCGCGCTGATCTACATCGTGAAGGATCCGGGGGCCGGCTCCGTCCCGGATCCCGTGACCGTCCGGATCCCGTCGATCGGTGTGGAGACGTCGCTGGAGTCCTTGAAGGTCGACTCCGCCGGTGTGCTGGAACCGCCCACGCGCTCGGACAAGGCCGGGTGGTACGCCAAGGGCGTACCACCCGGCGACGCCGGACCCGCCGTGATCGCCGGGCACGTCGACTCGAAGACCGGACCGGGCGTGTTCTTCCGGCTGCCGGAACTGAAGCCCGGCGCCGAGGTCCTGGTGAAGCGCAAGGACGGCAGCGAGCTCACGTTCGTCGTGCACCACAGCTACTCCACCCAGAAGACCGCGTTCCCGAGCGCCGTCGTCTACGGGCCGACGCCGCTGTCCGAGCTGCGCCTGGTGACGTGTGGCGGCGACTTCGACCGCGTCGCGGGCAGTTACCGCGACAACCTGATCGTGGAAGCGGTGCTGAAAGCCTGAAACAGCAAGAAAGTTGCAACAACTGCACGTCGGAGCGGTCCGTGCCAGCATCCGGGCATGACCAACGGAGTGCACTCTCACGAGCACAGCCACGGCGACGTGACCCACACGCATCCGCACGAGTCGCATGAGCACTCGCACGTCGAGCACCAGCACGAGCACACGCACGACGGCGAAACGCACTCACACGCCCACGTGCACGACGCCGACCATCCCGAAGAACACCGGCACTCCCACGCCTGAGTACCGCAACGGGAGCGCCGCGGTCCGCCGAACGGGACCGCCGGCCGCTACCCTTGCCCCCTCTGCCGCCATCATCGTCGAGGCGGCAGGAGCAGTGCAGTGTCCCGAATGGCGAAAGTCCTCGTCACGCTCGTAGTTCTGGCCGGCGTGACACCGGTGGCGCACGCGGCGCCGGCGTGCTGGCAGGAGTTCTGCGGCAAGTACCCACCCGCGCACCAGGCGGGCGAGTGGTCGTCCGCACACGTCTCGTACGGAGCGAACGGCAAGCTGAAGTACGCGTCCGACAAGGACGGCAACCGCGTGCCGGACTTCAGCTACGTCGGCTACCACTACGGCGAGAGGCCGCTTCCGAGCGTGCCGGACGTCGTCACGATCAGCCCGGTCGCCGGTGACAACACCGCGCACGTCCAGCAGGCTCTCGACCAGGTCGGCGCCCGCACGCCCGACGCGAACGGGCATCGCGGCGCGGTCAAGCTCGCCGCCGGCAAGTACGAGATCCGCGGCATCGTGCGGATCAGGCAGAGCGGCGTGGTGCTGCGTGGATCCGGTGACGCCACCACGTTGTACGGCCGGGGTGACGCACCGCACCAGCGCACGATCGTCGTGCTCGGCAGCGACTCGAAGACGCCGTGGACGACCGGTTCGGCCACCGAGGTCACGACGCCGTTCGTGCAGGTCGGGTCGTTGAGCCTGGAGGTCGTGGATCCCACCCGGTTCAAGGCCGGCCAGGAGGTGATGGTCAAGCACCCGTCGTCGCAGAAGTGGATCGACGCGGTCGGCGGCGGAGGCACCGTGAACTCTCCCAAGTGGACGGCCGGGTCGATGGATCTGAACTGGGTGCGCCGGATCAAGGCGATCGACGGACGCACGCTGACGTTCGACGCCCCGATTTACAACCACCTCGACAGGTCTTTGGCTGTTTCCACGGTCGCGCCGGTGACCGCGCGGAACCTCGTCACCGAGTCCGGAGTGGAGAGTCTGCGGGTCGACGTCGAGACCAAGGGCGGCGAGGACGAGAACCACGCCTGGAACGCGATCGGCGTGTTCGGGGCGGACGACAGCTGGGTGCGGTCGGTCAAGACCCGCTACTTCGGCTATGCGGGCGTCGTCACCGAACGGTCGGTGCGCATCACCGTGAAGGACTCGCAGGCCACCGACCCGGTCGCGATCCGCACGGGCGGCCGCATGTACAACTTCGCGGCCAACGGCAACTCGCACCTGATCCTGTTCACCGGCGTGCACGCCTCGAAGGCGCGGCACGCGTTCGTCAGCAACGGCGCCAACTCCGTCGCGGGCGTCGTGTGGACCCGATCCACAGTGGACGGTGGCGACGCCGAGGCGCACCGGCGGTGGAGCCAGGGCCTGCTGTTCGACAACATCCACGTCGTGAGCAGCAGCGGCCAGGCCAAGCTGATGAACCGCGGCGACTACGGCACGTCACACGGCTGGGGCGCCGCGCACTCGGTGATCTGGGACTACAACAAGGAAATGGTCGTCCAGAAGCCGCCGACCGCGCAGAACTACGCCGTGTCCAACGAGGGCACGCGGCGCTCGCAGCCGTACTTCCCCGGGCCGTGGGGCAGCATCGAGATCAAGACCGGCCCGCTCGTGCCGGAGTCGCTGTACGAGGCCCAGGTCGTCGACCGGCTCGCCACGACATCGACTAGTGGGACTCGCGGGTGACCTCGCTGCCGCTGGAGCCGACCAGGAAGTCCAGGTCGGCTCCGGTGTCGGCGCCCAGCACGTGGTCGATGTAGAGCCGCTCCCAGCCGCGCTTCGGTGCCGCGAACGCCGCCGCCATCGCCTCGCTCGGTGTGCGCTCGGCGAAATCCGGTGCCTCCACGTCGATCCGGCGGTTCTCGACGTCCAGCACGATGACGTCGCCGGTGCGGACCAGGCCGAGCGGCCCGCCCGCGGCGGCTTCCGGTGCCACGTGCAGCACGACCGTGCCGTACGCGGTGCCGCTCATGCGCCCGTCGCAGATCCGGACCATGTCGCGCACGCCCTGCTCCAGAAGTTTCTTGGGCAGCGGCATGTTCGACACCTCCGGCATGCCCGGATAGCCGCGCGGGCCGCAGCCGCGCAGCACCAGCACGGAGTCCGCGTCCACGTCGAGGTCCGGGTCGTCGACGCGGGCGTGGAAGTCCTCGATGCTGTCGAAGACGACGGCTCTGCCGCGGTGCTGCAACAGGTTCGCGGACGCGGCGGCCGGTTTGATCAACGCTCCGGACGGCGCGAGGTTGCCGCGCAGCACCGCGATGCCGCCCTCGGCGATGATCGGCTCGGCCCGGCCGCGAATTACCTCGGGGTCCCAGATTGGCGCGTCGTCCAGGTAGTCGACGAGCGGATTGCCGGTGACGCTCAGCGCCGTCGGGTCGAGCAGGTCCCGCACCTCCCGCAGCACGGCCAGAAGCCCGCCCGCGCGGTGGAAGTCCTCCATCAGGAACCGGCCGGCGGGCTGGAGGTCCACCAGCAGCGGCACGCCGGAGCCGACGCGGTCGAAGTCGTCCAGCGTCAGGTCGACGCCGAGGCGCCCGGCGATCGCGAGCAGGTGCACCACGGCGTTCGTCGAGCCGCCGATCGCCGCCAGCGCCACGATCGCGTTGTGGAAGCTGGCCTTCGTCAGGAACGTGCTTGGCCTGCGGTCCTTCTCGATCAGTTCGACGATCAGGCGTCCGGTGCCGTGCGAGGCCTCCAGCAGCCTGCTGTCAGGCGCTGGAGTGCCCGCCACACCGGGAACGATCGTGCCGAGCGCCTCGGCGACCAGTGCCATCGTCGAGGCGGTGCCCATGGTGTTGCAGTGGCCGCGGCTGCGGATCATCGCGGACTCGGACCGGGCGAACGCCTCCTGCGACAACGTTCCGGCGCGCACCTCCTCGGACAGCCGCCAGACGTCCGTGCCGCAACCCAGCGGCACACCGCGGAACGTGCCGGTCAGCATCGGCCCGCCCGGCACCACGACCGCCGGGATGTCGACGGACGCGGCAGCCATCAGCAATGCGGGAATCGTCTTGTCGCACCCACCGAGCAGCACCACGCCGTCGACGGGGTTGGCGCGCAACATCTCCTCGGCGGCCATCGCGGCCATGTTGCGCCACAGCATCGCGGTCGGGCGGACGTTGGTCTCGCCGAGCGACACCACGGGCAGGTTCAGCGGGACGCCGCCCGCCTCGTGCACGCCGTTCGACACCGACGCCGCGATCTCGTTGAGGTGCGCGTTGCACGGCGTGAGGTCGGAGGCGGTGTTGGCGATGGCGATCTGCGGTCTGGCGAAGGCGTCGGAGGGTGCGCCGCGACGCATCCAGGCGCGGTGGATGTAGGCGTTGCGGTCCTGACCTGCGTACCACTGCTCGCTGCGAAGTGTCACGGCGCGCCTCCCTGCCACTGAGCCTAGGCCACGACGATGTCCTCTCCCTTGATCTTCGTCTTGATCTTCGGCAACGGCTTCTTCGCCGGCCCGCTCTTGCGCTTGCCGTCCACCGAGCTGAACCGGCTGTCGTGGCACATGCAGACGATCAGGTTCTTGTCGACCTCGCTGCACATGCAGCCCTGATGCGTGCACTTGGCGTCGAACGCCGTGTACGTGCCCTTCTTCGGTTGCGCGACGGCAACGGACGTCTCGTCGTCGAAGTAGACGATCACGCCGCCGTTGAGCGGGACGTCGGCCTTCTTCGCGAGGACGGTGCCGGGCGGGAGCTTGCCGCACGGCTGGACGTCGGAGGCGGCGGCAGCGGTGCCGGCGGTGATCACGGTCGCGGCCGCGGCACAGCCACCGATGAAGCAGCGGCGGCTGACGGTGGTGGGATCGGTCGGGAGCTCCATCTCGAAGCGCTCACTTCCTGCCGAATTGAGACGGCGGAGGCGGCTTTCTCACCTTGGCGTGGCAGGCCGAGCCTCCACAACCCCGTAGGCGAATCCCGAATTTTCGACGCTCAAAGGGGTAGGTCGGGCGGGAGTTGCAGCGCGATGGTGATCAGCGAGTGGACCCGGTTCGCGATCACGGTCAGCAGGCCGTGCATCGCGGGGGACGCGGCCTCGGCGGCTTCCTGGAGCGTGCGCAGGTCGGTGTCGATCTGGCCGAGCACGGCAGTGGTGTCGGCCGGGGCCGCCGCGAACGCCCGCGCGATGTCCTCCAGCGGCAACCCGTGGACCTCCAGGCGCTGGACGAGATGGATGCGCTCCACGTCGTCAGCGCGGTAGAGGCGGTAGTTGCTCGCAGTGCGCTGAGCAGGGCTGATCAGGCCCAGGGTCGTGTAGTAGTCGACCGTGCGGATGCTGACTCCGGCGCGGGCGGCGAGCTCGCCGATCTTCACCAGTGACTCGGGCAAAACGGGCGACCTCCGTCCCGGAAACCGTACAGTGCCACGTGCTACTGTTGGAGTATGCCTGATGAAGCCGACATAGACGGCTGTAGTACGTGGCCGGGTGCGTCTTGTTGATCGCGTCCGGCTTGCTCGCCATCGTGGTGCTGACGATCGCCACGGGGTATTTCGTAGCTCAGGAGTTCGCGTACATGGCGGTCGATCGCGGCCGCCTGCAGCAGCTGGCGGAGGCCGGGTCCAAGGCCGCCGACCGCGCGTACCGCGTGACTCAGAAGCTCTCTTTCATGCTGTCGGGTGCCCAGTTCGGCATCACGGTGACTGCGCTGCTCGTGGGGTACGTGGCCGAGCCGCTGCTCGGCACCGGTCTGGGCGTGCCGTTCTCGATGGTGATCGCGCTGGTCTTCGCGACCTTCGTGCAGATGGTGCTCGGTGAGCTGCTGCCGAAGAACCTCGCCATCGCCCGGCCCGAACGCCTGGCGCTGGCGCTCAGCTCGTCCACCCTCGTCTACCTCAAGATCGCGGGACCGCTGATCCGGTTGTTCGACGCGGCCGCGAACCGGTTGCTGCGCGCTGTCGGCATCGAGCCGGTCGAGGAGCTGCCGCAGGGCGCGACGCCGGAGGACCTCAGGGCGATCGTCGAGGACGCGGGGGAGCAGGGACACCTGGACCCCGAGCTCACCCGGTTGCTGGAGCACGGCATCGGGTTCCGCGAACTCGTCGCGGAACAGGCGATGACGCCGCGGGTGAAAGTCCACGCAGTGCGGTTCGACGAGCCCGCCTCTCGCGTGGTCGCGTTGCTGGACACCGGAAACTCGCGTTTCCCGGTGGCCGGCGAGGACCTGGACGACCTGCGGGGTGTCGTGGGGCTGGCCGAGGTGCTGACGTTGACGCCGGCCGAGCGCGCGACGGTGGCCATCGAGAAGATCGCCTCGCCCGCACTGGTGGTGCCGGCGACGCTGCCGTTGCCCGCTGTGCTGGAAAGGCTGCGCACCGAACGCCGCCAGCTCGCCTGCGTGGTCGACGAGTTCGGCGGGTTCGCGGGCGTGATCTCGCTGGAGGACCTGGCCGAGGAGCTCGTCGGTGAGATCCACGACGAGGACGACCTGGTCGCGGACATGATCGAGAAGATCGGGCACGACTGGCGCGTGCCCGGCCGGATGCGGCTGGACGAGGTCGAGGACGCCACGGGCGTCGAGCTTCCTGAGGACGGCGCGTACGACACGGTGTCGGGTCTCGTGCTGCACCAGCTTGGGCGCGTTCCCGAGGCCGGTGACGAGGTCGTGCTGGACGGCGTGACGCTGCGGGTGACCGCGGTGGCGCGCAACGTGCCGGACACCGTGGTGATCAGCGTGCTGGAGACGGCCCGATGAGCATCGTGATCTCCGTGGTTCTGCTGGCGTTGAACGCTTTCTTCGTGGCCGCCGAGTTCGCGTTGATCGCGGCCAAGCGGCACCGGCTGGAGACGGCCGCCGAGACGTCACGTGCGGCGCGCGCCGCCGTGGCGGGTGTGCGGGAGCTGTCGCTGATGCTCGCGGGTGCCCAGCTCGGCATCACGCTGTGCACGCTGGGTCTCGGCGCGCTGGCCAAGCCGGCCGTCGCGGATCTGCTGGAACCGGCTTTCACGTGGCTCGGCCTGCCGGACGCGGTCGCCTACGGTGTGGCGTTCGCGATCAGCCTGGTGCTGGTGGTGTTCCTGCACATGGTCGTGGGCGAGATGGCGCCGAAGTCGTGGGCCATCGCGCATCCCGAGCGGTCCGCTCTGATCCTGGCGCTGCCGTTCCGCGCGTTCGCCCGCTCGGTCCGCTGGATCCTCAGTGGACTGAACTCGACGACGAACTCGTTGCTGCGCTTGATGAAGGTCGAGCCGCAGGACGAGCTGGCGCAGGCGCACCGGCCGGACGACCTGAGGATGCTGCTACGGCAGTCCGCCGAGCACGGCCTGATTCCCGAGGGCCAGCAACGGTTGCTGACCCGGATGCTGCAGGTCCAGCGGACGACCCTGCGTGAGGTGATGGTGCCGATCGCGCAGACGTCGTCGGTCACCCTGCACACCACGGCACGGGCGATCGAGCGGCGCAGCCTCCAGTGTGGACGGTCGCGTTTCCCGGTCACCGACCTGCGCGGCCGGTACGTCGGCCTCGTGCACATCCGCGAGGCCATGCGAGCCACGGCGCGCGGCGAGGACCCGGAGGCGCGGGAGCTGATGGGGCCGGTGCTGACGTTGCCGGCGTCGCTGCCGGTGGCCCAGGCCGTGACGGCGATGCGGGACTCCCGCGCCCAGCTCGCGCTGGTCGAGGACGGCGAGGTCGTGGGCATCGCCGCACTCGAAGATCTCCTCGAAGAGCTGATCGG
This sequence comes from Lentzea sp. NPDC005914, assembly GCF_040629405.1. NCBI lineage: Bacteria > Bacillati > Actinomycetota > Actinomycetes > Pseudonocardiales > Pseudonocardiaceae > Lentzea > Lentzea sp. NPDC005914. The sequence continues at coordinate 40,303 of NZ_JBEXVQ010000026.1, forward strand.
CGACTTCGAGGACGAAACCGACACCCGTCCGGTCAGCGTCCGCTGACCGGAGTTTCCCAGGGAGGAAACACACATGTTCAAGCGGATGCTCAGCGCTTTCGGCGTCGGCGGCCCGTCGGTCGACACCGTGCTGGACTCGCCGCACGCCGCGCCCGGCCAGCTCGTCACCGGCCAGGTGCGCATTCAGGGTGGCAGCGCGGACGCCGAGATCGGCGAGGTCGTGCTGTCGCTCGTCACGCGCGTCGAGGTCGAGCACGGCGACCACGAGTACGGCGGCGTGTCCGAGTTCATGCGGGCCGTGGTGCAGCAGGGGGTGCGGGTCCAGGCGGGTCAGCTGGTGACGATCCCGTTCCAGCTGCCGATCCCGTGGGAGACCCCGATCACGGCGGTCGGCGGCGCGCAGCTGCCCGGCATGACCGTGGGCGTGCGGACCGAGCTCGTGATCGCGGGCGCGCCGGACAAGGGCGACCTCGACCCCGTCCTGATCCACCCGCTGCCCTCGCAGGACGCGGTGCTGACCGCGTTCGGGCAGCTCGGGTTCGGCTTCCGCAGCGCGGACGTCGAGGCGGGGCGCCTGCACGGCGTGCCGCAGGAGCTCGGGTTCTACCAGGAGATCGAGTTCTTCCCACCCGCCCACTTCGCGGGCCGGGTGCAGCAGGTGGAGCTGACGTTCGTGGCGTTGCCGCACGAGCTGTTCGTGATCCTCGAGGCCGACAGGCGCGGCGGCATGTTCTCGTCGGGCGGCGACGCGTTCGGCCACTTCCGGCTGTCGCACCAGGAGGCTCAGACGGCCGACTGGGCGACGTCCATCAACGGATGGCTGGCCCAGGTCGCCGAGCGCGGCGGAGCCCACCACGGCTATGAGCACGGCTATGACCAGCACGGACACCACGGCGGCCACGGTCACCACGGTCGCGGCATGGGCATGGGCACGGTCGTCGCAGCCGGTGCCGCGGGTGTCGTGGGCGGCATGGTGGTGGGCGAGATGCTCGACGACGCGTTCGAGGACTTCGGCGACTTCGGCGGCGAGTGAGGTTCGGACTCCACCCATCGGGGTAACCGCGTCCTGCGTCAAGCAGTCGGCGTTGTTGCCCCGGTGGACGGAGGACGGTGACAACGTGAAGACGCTTGCGCTCGACTACGCGCTGCGGGTCACGCGAGAGCTCGGCCTGAGCGGCGAGTCCTCGTGTGTCGACAGGGACAAGCCGCTGCGGGTCTACATCGCGGTGGACGGCAGGCTGCCTGACCACCCCGACTGCCTGGTGGCGCTGCTGTGGACCGAGCGTCACGGGTGGGCGATGGCGGTCGAGGAACCGGGCGGTGCCGAGCTGACCGTGGTGGCGCACCTGGGCGGCGCCGTGGAACCGCCGCCGCGCACGGTGGCGCGGTGGGTCCGCAAGCTGCTGACGGAACAGCGGCCGGCCCACGAGGTGAACCGGCCGCTGGATCGTCGCGCGGGTTAGCCGACCGCGACCGGCTCCTTCTCGCCTTCGCGCTCGAACTCGTCCAGCGCGGTGCCTTCGACGTCGAGTTCCGGCAGCCAGCGCAGCCACTTCGGCAGCCACCAGGCGCGCTCGCCGATCAGGGCCAGCGCGGCGGGCACGAGCACCATGCGGACGATGAACGCGTCCACGAAGATGCCGACCGCCAGGGCGAACGCGATCGACTTCACGGTCGCCTCGCCCGCGGGAACGAAGCCGGCGAACACCGAGAACATGATCAGCGCGGCGGCCATGACGACCGGGGCCGCCTGGCGGAAGCCCGTGGTGATGGCCTCGATCGGCTTGGCGCCGCGGTGGTGCGCCTCGTGCATCCGGGACACCAGGAAGATCTGGTAGTCCATGGCCAGGCCGAACAGGATGCCGATCACCAGGATCGGGGTGAGGCTGATCAGCGGGCCGGTGCTGTCGAGGTTCACCGCGCTGGAGAGCCAGCCCCACTGGAACACCGCCACCGTCGCGCCGAGTGAGGCACCGATGGTCAGCAGGAAGCCGAGCACACCCACGAGCGGCACGAGCAGCGAGCGGAACACCAGGATCAGCAACACGAGCGCCAGGCCCACCACGACGGCCAGGTAGATCGGCAGCGCGCGGTCCAGCGACGTGGCCACGTCGACGCTCACCGCGGTGGCGCCGGTGACGTAGGCCTTGCCACCGTCCACACCGGACAGTTCAGCGCGCAGGTCGGCGACGAGCTGTTCGGTGGCGGTGCTGTCCGGGCCGGACTTCGGGATCACCGTGACCATCGCGGCGGAACCGTCCGGGCTCGGCTGGGCGGGCGTCACCAGTGCGACGTCGGCCATCTTGGAGATCGGCTCGGCGGCCTTGGTGGCGGTCGCGGCGGCGTTGTTGCCCTCGACGAGCACGATGATCGGACCGTTGAAGCCCTCACCGAAGCCCTGCGCGAGGATCTGGTTCGCGCGCTCCTGCGTGGAGTTCGCCGGCGGCTTCTGGATCAGCGTGGTGTCCATGGAGGCCACCGGGATCGCGACGATGCCGAGCGCGACGACACTCAGCAGCAACGCGACGACGCGGTTGCGGGTGACGGCCTTGGCCCAGCCGCGGATCACGCCGCGGTCGGTGGGCTCGGACGTGGCGGCGGCGCGTTCCTTGCGGGTCAGCACGCGGCGGCCGAGCATGCTCAGCACCGCGGGCACCAGCGTGACGGCGATCAGCACGGCGACGACGATCGTGGCGGCGGCCGAGACGCCCATCTGCGTCAGGAACGGGATGCCCGCGATCGCGAGGCCGACGAGCGCGATCACCACGGTGAGGCCGGCGGTGACCACAGCGCTGCCCGCCGTGCCGACAGCGGTCGCGATGGCGTGGCCGACGTCCGCACCGCGACGCAGTTCCTGCCGGTAGCGGTTGATGATGAACAACGCGTAGTCGATGCCGACCGCGAGACCCAGCATCGAGGCGAGGATCGGCGTGGTCGACTGCAGGTCGGTGAACCCGGACACGATGGTGATGCCGAGCGTGCCGATGCCGACGCCGATGGCGGCGGTCAGCAGGTTCATTCCCGCAGTCACGAGCGAGCCGTACGTCAGCGCGAGGATGACGAGAGCCAGCACGACACCGACGGCCTCCGTGGGCCCGCCGACGTGCGGCGTCTGCTGCATCGCGGTGCCGGTGACCTCGACGGTCAGGCCAGCCGACCTCGCCTTGTCGACGGCTTTGGTCAGCTCCGCGCGCTGCTCGTCGGTGACCTCACCGGGCTTCACGTCGTAGGTGACGGTGCTGTAGCCGACGTTGACGTCCTTGTTGACCGTCGGCGCAGCGGGGTCGAGCGGGTTGGTCGCGTGCCGGACACCCTTGAGCGCCGACTCGTCGTTGACGAGCTCGGTGATCGCCTTGGCCTGCTGCGGCAGCTTCTGACCCTCCGGCGCCTTCAGGACGACGCGCGCGGACGCGGTCTCGCCGGAGCCGAACTTCTGCTGGATGCGCTCGAGCGCGGTCGTCGACTCCTGACCGGGGATCGACATCGAGTTGGACGTCTCGCCGCCGAGCGTGAAGGCACCGACACCGGAGCCGATCAGCACGAGCAGCCAGATGAGGACGACGGGGAGCCGGTGCCGGTGGGCTGTGAGTCCCAGCTTGTAGAGCAGTTTCGCCATGATGTTCAGGCCTCCCGGTGCCCGAGTGCGTCGTAACAGGTAGCGAGGATCAAGGGGCGCCACGTCGTCTTGTCACCCTCCTGGTTGGCCAGGAGAGTGAGCACGGCCATGGCACTGAGCGCGGCGACAATGCGTATCGCGCGCGGCAGTTCTTGCTGCGGGTCGATGACGAACATCTCGTTGAGCAGCAGTTCGTCCTGGGTCTGCTGGGGGTCCTCGCCCGGTGCGGTCATCGAGCGGAACAACAGAGCCACCAGCCCGGGCCGGTCCAGCGCGATGTCGGTGAGCAACTCCAGCGCCCGCCTCTCCCGAGCGGGTCCCGGCGGCATCGGCGAGACGAGGTCGAGAACCTGCCTGCTCAGCACCCGGCTGTGCTCCCACGCCGCTTCGAAGAGAGCGTCCTTGCTCGGGAAGTGGTGCAGCAGACCGGCCTTGGACAGGCCGACAGCGTCCGCGAGCGACTTCAACGAGGTCTGCTCGAAGCCGTGCCGCGCGAAGAGCGCGGCGGCGGCGTCGAGAATCGTCTCGTCGACTCCGGTCCTGGGCTGTCGTGGCATGCGGACGACTTTACGGCGTTTACCGACCGCTTTGGTAGGTTTACCGACCGATGCGGTCGGTGGCGTTCGTCACTCTGATGGCTTAACGGTCGAGGTGCGCGGTAGGGGTCGGCTTGCTTGGTGTGCGCTTGATGCGCGGCCGCTGGGGCTGCGGGTCGCTGGGGGCTGCGGGTCGCTTGAGGTCCTGCGGGTCGCTGGGGCCGCGGAGCCGCTGGGCCGCAGGCCGCGGAGCGAGGGTCATGGTGCGGGGTCGTGGGGTCGGGGCCACTGGGTCACGGTGCGGGGACGCGGTGCGGGGTCACGGAGCTGGGGCCGCAGAGGCCACGAAGCCCCGGCGCCACGGGCTGCGGGGGACGCGCACAATGGCCCGGTGATCGAGATGTCCGCCGTGGTCGCCGCCCACCACCTCGTCAGCTTCCCGGACTGGCCCACCGGCCCGTACTCGGACGGTGACGCCGTGCTGTCCGGGCGCATGTCCCAGGAGGACGTCGGCACCGCGCTCGCCGCGATCGCGCAGTACAACAACGGCCAGGAAGCCGGGCCCGACGGGCCGGCGTTGCTCGGACGGCTGCTGGAACAGGAGCGCGTCATCATGTGCGGCGGGCTGCTGGTCCGGGACACGCGCACCGGCGTCGTGATCGAACCCGGATGCTGCCAGGGGCTGGAGGAGTGGCGCGACTGGCGGCGCGTGCTCGACGGCGTGCACCCGTGGCTCGGGCACTCGCCGGATCCGAAGGTGGAGATCGCGGACGGCCTCGTGCGTGTGTGGCCGGACGACCGGAGCACCGGCGGGCCCGCGTGCGAGGTTCCGCTCGCCGACTTGCCGGCGCACCTCGCGGTGGTGCGGCAGGACCTGCTGGGATTCCTGGACCTGGTGCGGAAGTGGGCGCCGTACGGGATGGGGAGCGGTTGGCGGTGGTGTTCGACCGGGACTTCCACATCAGCGCGCCGCTGTGACGGAGAATCAGGGGATGTTCGTCTTCGACGCGGAGCTGTGGGTCTGGGACGCCAGGCGCATGGACACCTGGACCTTCGTCACGCTGCCCGAGGACGTCTCGGACCAGATCCGCGACATCGCCACGCCCGGAGCGGGATTCGGCAGCGTGAAAGTGCGCGTGGGTGTCGGTGCCAGCAACTGGTCGACGTCCGTGTTCCCGGACAAGCAGTCCGGGTGCTACGTGCTGCCGATCAAGGCGGCTGTGCGGAAGAAGAACGACATCGGGCCGGGCGATGTCATCGAGGTGACGGTGGAGGTCCTTTAGCCAAGGGGCTAGAGGGACCAGTCGATGTCGGCGTAGATCGCGGCGTGGTCGCTGGCCGCGTGCACCTCGTCGGTCATGGTTTCGTAGACGTCCCAACGGTTCTTGGTTCGCGGGCCGCGCCACACGCCCTTGCGGAACACGCCGCCGCCGACCGCCTTTGCGTACAACGAAGGCGACAGCAGGACGTAGTCGATCTTGCCTTTCTCGTTGACGCCGCGGTACGTGCCGAGGCGGTGGTCCCACTCGAAGTCCGGGTGCTCGCTGATGTCGCGCAGGCCCGTGCGTTGGAACAAAGGGCGAATGGCCTCGCTGTCCGCGGTGTCGTTGAGGTCGCCGACCACGGCGATGTACTCGTGGCCCTCGTCGCGCAGACGGTTGACGATGCGGGCGATGCGCACGGCTTGGCGGAAGCGGCGGCGGGCGCCGATCGGGTCGCCGGGAGAGCCGTAGCCCTTGGACTTCAGGTGGTTCACCAGGACCACGACTTCGGGGCCGAAGGGGGTGCGGACGTGGTACTCGGCGCAGTCGCGGGAGAAGATCACGCCCGAGGTGTCGCGCGCGTACACGTGCGTGCGGATGGTGATGACCTCGTGGGCGTCGCGGGTCAGCAGGCCCACGTTGATGCCGCGCTCGTCGTTGCCGTCGATGAGGTGGACCTCTTCGTAGGGGGTCCAGCCGACGTGCTTGAGCATCGAGGCGGAGAACATGTGCAGCAGCTCGCGGGACTCGGCCTCGACCACGCCGAGGACGTGGGCGCCGACATCGCGCATCACCTGGGCGGTGTGGCGGGTGGCCAGTTCGCTGATGGGCTCGGTGGTGAGCTCGACCCAGCCGACCCAGGACTCGCGACCGCTTGCCACGACTGAGGTTTCGCCGGTCTTGTGGCGCGCCAGGAAACGGCCGCGGATGCGCCGCAGGATCGCGTACTTGCTGCGGTCACTTCGCAGCAACTCCAGCGTCGCCAGGTTTTCGCGCAGTTCTTCCTTGACCTCGGGGGTGTAGATCTCGAGTGCGATCAGCTCGTTGAACCGGGCGTGGGCGGCCAGAACCGGGGCCGCGTGCTTGGTTGCGTTGCGGCCCATCACTTTGGGGCGCTCGAACATGTTCTCCACGTTGAACGACCCGATTCGCGTGCGGCTCATCCACTCCAGGGTCGCATGTGGAGGAACGACCGCGCCCTGGTCCGCTCGGGTGATCTTTCGTTGCGCCGATGGTGCGCGGGCGGCGCAACGGGCGGCGCGCGGACGGTGCGTGGGCGGCGCAACGGGCGGTGCGTGGGCGGCGCAACCGGCGGCGCGCACAAGGTGCGCGGACTGGTGGGTGGAAGGCCCCGTGGCTGGGCTGCCGAGTCTGTGGTGACCGGGGCCTTCCTGCCCTGACGACATTGCCCGTTCGATCAAGGGTGAACCTAGGATGAATCTTGAATCCGCTGTTGAGAGGTGATCTTGGAGTTCGGGCTGCTCGGCGCCGTGGAGGTGCGCGACCGGGGCGAGGTGGTCGAGATCGGCCACGTCCGGCAACGGTCTGTGCTGGTCGCGCTGCTGTTGGAGGACGGAGCGCCGGTCCCGGTCGACCGGCTGCTCGATCGCGTCTGGGGCGAGCGGGCGCCGCTCAGAGCCCGCGACACGCTCTACGGGTACGTGTCCAAGTTGCGCAAGCTGCTCGGCCTGGACATCGAGCGCTCACCCGCCGGATACCGGCTCGAAGTGGATCCGTCGCGGGTCGATTTGTTCCGTTTCCGCGCACTCGTGCGGCAGGGAGAACTCGACGAGGCGCTGAGGCTGTGGCGGGGGCAGGCGCTGGAGGGTCTCGAGTCGCCGTGGTTCGACGCGCTGCGGGAGAGCCTGCACGCCGAACGCGCCGCCGCCGAACTGGATCGCAACGACGTCGCGCTCGCCCAGAACCGGCATCTCGAGCTGCTGCCGAGGCTGCGGCAGGCGGTGGACGAACGACCGCACGACGAACGCCTTGCCGCGCAACTGATGCAGGCGCTGCACCGCTCGGGCAACGACGCGGAAGCGTTGCGGCACTACGACACCATGCGACGCCGGCTCGCCGACGAGCTGGGCGCGGACCCGAGCAAGCCGCTGCAGGACGTGCACCAGCGCATCCTGGCGGGCGAGCCGATGCCGGTCCAGCACGGTCCGCGGCAGCTGCCCGCGCCGCACCCGTGGTTCACCGGGCGCGCGGACGAGCTCAAGGCACTCGACCCGTCCGGGACCGTCGTGATCACCGCTATCGGCGGCACGGGCGGCATCGGCAAGACCGCGCTGGCTCTGCACTGGGCGCACCGGAACCTGGCCATGTTCCCGGACGGCCAGCTGTACGTGAACCTGCGCGGCTTCGACCCGTCCGCCGCGCCGGTGCCGCCGGAGAACGTGCTGCGCGAGTTCCTGGAAGCCTTGGGGGAGCAGACGATTCCCGCCGGGCTGGACGCACGGGCCGCGTGCTATCGCAGTCTGCTCGCGGGCAAGCGGATGCTGGTGCTGCTCGACAACGCCCGCTCCACCGAGCAGGTCGTCCCGCTCCTGCCAGGCTCGGACGCGACGGTGCTGGTCACGAGCCGGCTCAAGCTCGCCGGCCTGGTGGCCGCGCACGGCGCCAGGTCGGTGTCGCTGGACGTGCTGCACCCGGCGGACGCGCGCGAGTTCCTGCAGGCGCGTCTCGGGGCCGGGCGGGTGGCGGCGGAACCCGAGGTCGTCGCAGACCTCGTGAGCTGGTGCGGAGGGTTGCCGCTGGCGTTGTCGATCGTCGCCGCGCGGGCCGCGATGGACCCGGACTTCCCGCTCGCCGTGTTCGCCGAGGAACTGCGGGAACAGCCGCTCGACGCCCTGGACGCGGGGGAGATCAGCACGAACCTGCGGGCGGTGTTCTCGTGGTCCGTGGCGGCGCTGTCGGACGAGGCCGCGCGGGCGTTCGCGCTGCTCGGCTCCACCTCCTCGGAGGACATCGGTCTCGCGGCGGCGGCCGCCCTGCTCGACCGGCCCGCGTCGCGAACGCGGATGGTGTTGCGGGAACTGGAGAACGCGCACCTCCTGCAGCAGCACGTGCCCGGCCGGTACCGGATGCACGACCTGGTCGGGTTGTACGCGGCGGATCTCGAGGCCGACGCGGGATCGCGGCTGGCCGACTTCTACACGGCCACGGCCAGAGCCGCCGCGATGACGCTGGAACCGCACAAGGTGTTGCGGGAGCACGAAAGCGGCTATGCGTTGCAGTTCGCGGACAAGCCCGCCGCGATGGCCTGGTTCGACGCCGAGCACGCCTGCCTGATGACCGAGCAGCGGTCGGCACTGGAGCGCGGCGCTTTCGGCGTGGCGTGGATGCTCGGCCGCACACTGAACAACTACCACCTGCGGCGTGGGCGGACGCTGGACGACGTCGAGGCGTGGCTGGGAGCGTTGCGGGCGGCGCAGGCGCTGGGAGACGAGACCGACCAGGCGACCGCGCACATGTGTCTCGGCGCGAACTACGTCGAGCTGGGCCAGTCGGCGTTGGGGCACCAGCACTTCGAGCGCAGCCTGGAGCTGTTCGCGCAGTCCGACGACCACGCGGCCCACGGCGCCGCGCACCGGGCGATGGCCTGGGCGGCCGAGTTCGAGGACGACCTGGACAAGGCTCTGGAACACTCGCTGGCCGGCCTGGAGAAGTTCCGCGCGGCCGGGTCGGAGATCCGCGAGGCCGAGTCGTTGAACGAGGTCGGCTGGCGGTACGCGTGCCTGGGCCGCTACGCCGAGGCACGCACGTACTGCGAGGAAGCCATGCTGCTCAACAACAAACTCGGCCACCCAGAAGGCTCTGCGGCCACTTTGGACAGTCTCGCGCACATCGCCCACCACGACGGCCGGCACGCCGACGCCGTCGAGCACTACCGCGAGGCGGTGGCGTTGTACCGGGAGCTCGACAACTCCGCCGAGGAGGCCACCGTGCTGGAGCACCTCGGCACCGCGCTGGCGGCAGCGGGGAACGCCGCGGAAGCACGTGTGCAGTGGGCACGCGCCTTGGAGCTGTACGACGAACAGGGCCGCACCTCGGAAGCCGCGGCCCTGCGCGCGAGGATCTAGACCCGGCTCATCTGGCGGCCGCTCTCGACCAGCTCGTCGGTGAACGAGTCGAGCGCCCGCGCGAAGTCGCGCTGGTCCGGCTCGTGCCAGTCCTCGAGCTGGTCGAGCAGCCAGCACCGCCACGCGTGCACGAGTTGCGTGAACACGTCCGCGCCGAGGTCGGTGAACCGGTAGCCGTCGTCGTGCGACGCCAGGTGGCCGGACCCGACCAGCTCCCGGGCGGTCGGTTCGAAGATGCCGCCGGGCACCTTGGTCATCTCGGCGATCTCGTCGAGCGTCGCGACGCCGTCGTCCGTCGACGCGCGGTACACGCGGCCGAGCAGCCACGCCTGCTCCAGCGGCAGGGCGACACCGGATCGGCGCAGCACCGCCAGACCGGGGTCCTCCGCGGACTTCGACACGACCGTGGAGACGAGCTTGCGCAGCTCGTCGTAGGAGTTGGACGGCGGCGCGGCAAAGCTCTCGCCCACCCCGCTGTTGCCGGTCGCGGCCGCGCGTGACGTGTCCCGCAGCTGCACCTGCGGCAGGAAGAACGCGACCGCCAGGGCGACGAGGCCGATCGGCGCGGCGATCAGGAACATCGTCGACACCGTCTCGGCGTACCCGGCGACGATCGGCGCCTTGATCGCCTCGGGCAACGCGTGGACCGCCGCCGGAGCGGCGATGGCGCGCGGATCCACGCCGGGCGGGACCACGAGGTGCTTCGGCAGCTGGTTCGCGTAGATCGTGCCGAAGATCGCGACGCCGAACGAGCTGCCCATCGTGCGCAGGAAGCTGATGCCGGACGTGGCGACGCCGAGGTCGGAGTAGTTGGTGGTGCTCTGCACGACGATCACCGGCACCTGCATCACCAGGCCGATGCCCGCGCCCAGCACGACCATGAACGCGCCCATGACCCAGTAGCTCGTATCCGCGTCCAAATAGGACAGCAGGAAGATGCCGATGGTGAGCCCGACGGACCCGACGATCGGGAAGATCCGGTACCTGCCGGTGCGGCTGATCACGTTGCCGGTGAGCAGTGCCGTGGACATCAGTCCAGCGATCAGCGGCAGCATCCACAGGCCGGACGCGGTGGCCGACTCGCCGCGCACGTACTGCAGGTAGATCGGCAGGTACGTGATGCCGCCGAGCATCGCGAACCCGACGACGAAGCTCAGGATGCCCGACACCGTGAACACCCTGCTGCGGAACAACCTCATCGGCAGCATCGGCTCGGCCGCGCGCTGCTCGACGAACACGAACGCGACGAGCAGCGCGATGGACCCCGCCGCCATCCACAGGATCGTCGGCGACGTCCACGGGTACTCGGTGCCGCCCCAGCTCGTGACCAACGTCAGCCCGGTGGCCGCGAGCGCGATCAGCGCGATGCCGGCGTAGTCGATCTTCGGGTGCCCGTCGGCCCTGATCGTGGGCAGCGCGGCGACCGCCACCAGCACGACCGCGATGCCGAGCGGGATGTTGACGTAGAACGCCCACCGCCAGCTCAGGTGGTCGACGAACAGCCCGCCGAGCAACGGCCCGGCCACCGTCGCGATGCCGAACACCGCGCCCGCGAACCCCTGGAACTTGCCGCGCTCCCGCAACGGCACGACGTCCGCGATGATCGCGGTCGAGGTGACCATGAGCCCGCCCGCGCCCAGGCCCTGCACCGCGCGGAACGCGATGAGCATGCCCATCGACTCCGACCAGCCCGCGAAGAACGACCCGACCAGGAACAGCACGACGCTGACCACGAACGTCTTCTTGCGCCCGTAGAGGTCGCCGAACTTGCCGATCAGCACCGTCATGATCGTCTCGGCGAGCAGGTACGACGTCACCACCCACGACAGGTGCGCGCCACCACCCAGCTCGGCGACCATCGTGGGCAGCGCGGTGGACACGATCGTCTGGTCGAGCGCGGCCAGCAGCATGGCGAGCAGAACGGCCGCGACGACCAGGTTCCGGCGGCGGGTGTCGATCATCTCGGGCACCCGGCGATGATCGCGCAGGACGGTCGGACCCGCTGGCTGAGGTCAGGCCCACGGGCGCGAAGGCGTCGCCGGTGGTGACCGGCGGAAGGCTCGTTGGTCCGATCGAGGAGTAGCGAGCCGGATTCAGCGCGCAAAGGCCCGGCGCCACCCCATAGGGTTGGGGCGCGATCACCCGAAGGAGGCTGTCTTGATCTTCATCACCGCCAAGTTCAGGATCCTGCCGGAGTACGCGGACACCTGGCCGGAGATCTCCCGCGGCTTCACCGAGGCCACCAGGGCCGAACCGGGCTGCCTGTGGTTCGACTGGTCGCGAAGCATCGACGACGAGACCGAGTACGTGCTCGTCGAGGCGTTCCGCGACGGTGACGCCGGTGCGGCGCACGTGCAGTCCGCGCACTTCAAGGTCGCGCAGGCCGAGTTGCCGCCGTATCTGCAGGAGACGCCGCGGATCGTCAGCGCGGTGCTGGAGCAGGACGACTGGTCGTTGCTCGGCGAGATGGAGGTTGGGCCACGCGGGTGAGCATTGCTCAGATCGTTTGGCGCAGGACAGATCCTCCGTTGAGGATGGCCGGATGGACGCCTTCGTGGAGTTGTCCGCCGAGCTGACCGGGTTCTCGGCGGAGGAGCTGAGGTCGACCGGACTGGTCGAGCAGTACCGCGGGCTTGCACAGGACGCAACGGACGCCGAGCTGATCCAGCTCTGGTACACCGGCGTGTGGCGCGGGGTGATCCCGAGCTCGCGCGCCTACGCCGAAGGGCTGGCCTGGAAGGCGGTCGGGGTGCCGGCGCCGGGCACGGCGGGTCCCGGGTTCGGGAGCTGGGAGCGCAGACCCAGAAGCAGCGCCTGATGAGGGCCGTGGTGGTCGGGGCCGGGTTCGCCGGCTCGCTGATCGCGAAAGTGCTGGGGGACAACGGGTTTCAGGTGCTCGTGCTGGAGGCGGGCGCCGAGACCGACCACGAAGACGCAGTACAACGGTTCCGAACAGCACTCGTCAAGTCACCGCTCGCGCCCTACAGACAAACCGTCGCGGCGCCGTCGAGCGACTACGTGATCAACACCGGGCCCTTCGCCTACAGCAGCCCCTACCTGCGGATGAACGGCGGCACCGGCACGCTCTGGACCGGGATCACGCCCCGCATGCACCCCGAGGACTTCCACACCGCCGACCTCGGACGTGGCCGCAACTGGCCGATCGAGTACGACGACCTGGAGCCCTACTACCGCGCGGCGGAGTGGGAGATCGGGGTCTCGGCCGACGCCGACGAGCAACGACAGCACGTCCCGGTCGCGGACGGCTACGCGTATCCCATGCACGCCTTGCCCCGCACGTACCTCGACCACGCGGTCGCGTCCGTTGTGGACGGACAGCGCATCGACGGGCACGAGCTGCTGATCTCCGGCACTCCTCAGGCGCGCAACAGCGCGCCGACGCGGGGTTACCGGCCCGACGGGAACCTGTGCGCGGGATTCGCGAGCTGCGTGCCGGTGTGCCCGGAGAACGCCAAGTACACCCCGCGCCGCACCCAGAAACGCTGGTCGCCCACCGTCGAACTCCGCACCAGGTGCGTGGCGAACCGAGTGCACGCCGACGAGTTCGGGCGCGTCACCAAGGTCAGCTACCAGCGCTACGCGGACGACACGACCGGCCGGCACACGCGGCACGAGGTCGAGGCGGACGTGGTCGTGCTGGCCGCGCACGCCATCGAGAACGCCAAGCTGCTGCTGCTGTCCGGCCTGGCGAACAGCAGCGACCAGGTGGGCCGCAACCTCATGGACCACCCGGCACTGCTGACGTGGGCGTTGATGCCCCACCCGATCGGGCCGTTCCGCGGACCGGGCTCGACGACGAGCATCGAGGCGTTCCGGGCAGGAGGAGAACGCGGCCGGCGAGCGCCGTTCCGCGTCGAGATCGGCAACTGGGGCTGGGGCTGGTCGGCGGGCAGCCCCGACACGGACACGGCCGAGTTCGTCGCGGCGGGCCTGCGCGGCACCGCACTCAGGCAGGCGCTGGCCGAACGGGTCGGCCGGCAGTTCACGCTGCAGTTCGAGATCGAACAGGAGGCCGACCCCGCGAACCGCGTCACGCTGGCCGCGGAAGCGGACGCGCTGGGCAACCCGCGCCCGAGCATCCACTACGGACTGTCCGACTACGTGAAGGACGGTCTGCTGGCCGCGAAACGCGTCTCAGACCAGCTGTTCGAGATGCTCAAAGCCGATGACTACACGTCGTACAAGCCGGACGAGGAACGGTACTTCGAGCACAACGGCGAACCGTTGCGCTACTGGGGAGCCGGGCACGGCGGCGGCACGCACGTCATGGGCACCGGGCCGCGGGACTCCGTGGTCGACCAGTGGCAACGCTGCTGGGACCACCCCAACCTGTACGCGGTGGGCTGCGGCAGCATGCCGTCGCTCGGCACGTCCAACCCGTCGCTCACGATGGCCGCTCTGGCGTTGCGGACGGCCGACCATCTCGTGTCACGCCACGTCGCGCTCGCTGCACCAGCAGGATCGCGGCCGCCACCGCGATGAGCACGACGCCGTTGCCGAACGCCCACAGCACCGCGTGGGCGTGCACGACGTCACGGGTGACGGCCGGATCGCGGAACACCGGGTTGACCTGCGTGACCAGCAGGATCTTCATCGCGACCGACACCGCGAGACACGCCAGCGCCGGGCGTGGCGCTCGTGTGACGACCGCCAGCACCACGGCGAGTGGACCCCACGGCAGGTAGTAGTAGACCGGGCTGCCTGCCGCGAACACGCCGACCAGCGACCCCGGCCTCGGGTCGGCCAGCAGCTGCGGGTTCCACACGATCTGCTCGTAGAGGTTGCCGAAGAACCACATGCTCAGCAGCGGGACGACCAACCTGGAAAGTTCACCGGGTCATGATGTCGAAATGTCGAAAGCGTCATGACGTCGATCGACGCAGGGGTGGCAGCGGCACGAAGCTGCCAGTCGACACCGAGGAGAGACACATGCGGTTCATGCTCATGCACCGAGTCCTGGCGGACGACCCGGGCTCGTGGGAGCCGAACCCCGAGCTCATGAAGCGGATGGACGGCTTCATCGGGAAGCTGGTCGCGGACGGCGCCCTGCTGACCGCCGACGGCGTGCACAACAAGGGCTCGGTGGTGCGCAGGCGCGGCGAGGCGGTCAAGTCGACCGACGGGCCGTTCGCCGAGGCCAAGGAGGTCATCGGCGGGTTCGTGATGGTCAACGCGAAGGACCTCGCCGAGGCAACGGCCCTCGCCGAGGAGTACATCACCTGCTTCGCCGGCGTCGAGGAGATGTCGGTCGAGGTGCGTCCGGTGGTCGAGATGGAAGAGCTCGAGCCCTACCTGGACAAGTAGGCCAGCTCCACGACGAACCACTCGCCGTCGAGCGAGCACGGTCCGCCGGGATGGAGCCGCACGTCCTCGACGTCCAGCGCGGCGAGGACGTGCGGCCCCTCCAGGTCCAGGGTGCAGTCCGCGACCGCCCGCACGCTCACGTCGTCCGGGTGGATGTCCAGCGGCTCCGGGACGTTCTCGCCGAGGTCTTTCAGCTCGACGAGACGGTTGCGGTAGAAGGACTTCCCGATGTTCGTCAGCCGGTGCACGGGCGACACGGGGCGGTAGACCGAGCCGCCGCGGTGTTCGGAGATGAACCGCGGTTCGCTGCCGTCGAGCCAGTCCATCCGGCCTTCCGAGCCGTCGATGCTCAGCACCACGTACGGGTTGTGGTGCAGGTGCCACGGGTGGGTCTCGCCCGGTTCGAGCTGGACCTCCCACACCCGGACCACCGGGTCGTCGTACAGCACGCGCTGACCCACGTCGACCAGCACGATCTCCTCACCGGACGGTGAGAACACGACGTCACCCCTCAAGGCGCACCTCCCGCTGCTCTTCCCCGGACCTCTATGTTCGACCAGGAGGGCGCCTTCGGGGGAGGGATCATGCGGAAAGCGGTTTCAGCACTGCTCATCGGGTTGGCCGTCGCGGGCTGCGCGGGGCAGGCAGAGCACGTCAACCTGCAGAAGGTCAACTATCTGACGTCGTTCAACACCTTCGGCCGGGACGCGTACGTGTACGTGGCGAAGGAGAAGGGCTACTTCGAACAGGCCGGGCTCGACGTCACCATCACGCCGGGCACCGGCAGCGTCGACGTGCTGAAGCTGGTCGCGGCCGGTCGTGCCGACTTCGGCATCGCCGATTTCACCGCCACCGCGATCACCGTGGCGAAGGAGAAGCTGCCGGTCACCGCGATCGCGGCCATCCACCAGAAGTCACTCGCCGCCATCGTCGCGCTGGAGGGCAACGGGATCTCGAAGCCCGCGGACCTGGTCGGCAAGAAGATCGGTGACCAGCCCGGCTCGACGAACCAGGTCATGTTCCCGGTCTACGCCAAGGCGGCGGGCATCGATCCGGCAAAGGTCGAGTTCGTACCGTCCGCTCCACCCGCACTGCCGCAGCTGCTCGCAGCAGGGCAGGTCGACGGGATCGGGCAGTTCGTCGTCGGCAAGCCGTTGATCGAGGCGGCGGCGAAGGGCAAGAAGGCGGTCGTGCTGCCGTACGGCGACCTGGTTCCCGATCTCTACGGCAACGTGCTGGTGACGTCGAAGGACTACGGGCTGAACAAGGCACCGCAGGCTTCGAACTTCATGAACGCCTTGCTCAGGGGGCTGGAGTACGCGATCGCCCACCCGGACGAGGTCGGGCCGATCCTCAAGAAGTACCAGCCGACCCAGGACGCAGGCGTGGCCGGCACCGAGGTCGGGCTGATGGCGCCCTACGTCAAGCCGGACGGATACAGCGGCCGGGTCGGAGGGCTGACCGAAGCGCGTGTCCAGAAGATCGTCCGCACGCTCGTGGACGCGGGCGCGATCCCCGACGGGTCGGTGAAGCCGGATGACCTCGCGATGTTCGGGCTCGCCCCGAAGTGATCACGGTCGAGCAGGTCTCGCAGAGCTTCGGGACGGTCGACGCCTTGGCGGGCATCGACCTGGAGGTCGGCGAGCACGAGTTCGTCGCGGTGATCGGGCGGTCGGGCTGCGGCAAGTCCACCTTGCTGCGCCTGATCGCCGGGCTGCTGACGCCGACCGAGGGCCGGATCTTCGTGGCCGGCGAGGAAGTGACCAAGCCACGGCGTGACGTCTCGGTCATGTTCCAGCGGCCGGCGTTGCTGCCGTGGCGGTCGGTGCTGTCCAACGTGCTGCTGCCGGTCGAGATCTTCGGCCTCGGTGATCATCGGGATCGCGCCCACGAGTTGCTCGCACTCGTGGGCTTGGCGGGGTTCGAGAAACGGCTGCCGGACGAGCTGTCCGGCGGGATGCAGCAGCGGGTGTCGCTGTGCCGGTCGCTGATCCAGAGCCCGCGGGTGATGCTGATGGACGAACCGTTCTCCGCTCTGGACGCCATCACCCGCACCGAGCTTTCCGAGGAGCTGCAACGGGTTCAGCTGGAGCTGCCGCGCACGGTCGTGTTCGTCACGCACTCCATCGACGAGGCTGTGCTGCTCGCCGACCGGATCGTGGTGCTCAGCCCGCGTCCCGGCCGGATCCACAAGATCGTCGACGTCGCCCTGCCCCGGCCCCGTGCGCTGGGACAGGCCGAACTGGACGAGGTCAGCCGGGAACTCCGCGCGTTGCTGAGCGAGGTGACCGCGTGAAGACAGTGCTGCCGGTACTGGGTCTGCTCGCGATCATCGGGCTCTGGTGGCTCGCGACGATCGTCTTCGGCATCGACTCGTTCCTCGTACCGTCACCGCCGGACGTCGTCGCGTCGTTCGTCGAGCTGCCGGGCTACCTGCTCGAACAGACGCTGGTCACCTTGCAGGAGGCCGTGTTCGGGTTCGGAGTGTCCATTGTGGCCGGTGTGCCGATCGCACTGCTGATCGTCGGCTCGAAGATCATGGAGCGGATGTTCTACCCGCTGCTGGTGGCGCTCAACTCCGTGCCGAAGGTCGCCCTCGCGCCGATCGTGGTGGTGTGGTTCGGGTTCGGCATCGAGTCGAAGGTGCTGATGGTCGTGCTGGTGTGCGTCTTCCCGATCGTCATCTCGACCGCGTCCGGCATGAAGTCGACGCCGTCGGAACTGGTGGAGCTGTTCCGGTCGCTCGACGCCACCCGCGGCCAGGAGTTCTTCAAGCTGCGGCTCAGATATGCCCTGCCGCAGGTCTTCGTCGGGCTGAAGGTGGCGATCTCGCTGGCCGTGATCGGGGCGGTGATCGCCGAGTTCGTCGGTGCCCGCGCCGGACTGGGCTACGTGATCTACACGTCCGGTGCGAGCGCCGACACCGCGCTGGCGTTCGCGGCGATGACCCTGCTCGCGATCATCAGCGTCGGCCTGTTCTACGGCTTGTCCTACGTGGAGAAGAAGGTGCTGCCCTACGCCTGAGCCAGCCGGTCCAGCAGTTCGCCGAGCAACGCGCGTTCGCCCGGCGACAGGTCTGCCGGGTCCGCGTCGACCAGGGCCCGCAGGGTGAGGGCGGCGTTCGCGCGGGTCGGTGCCTCGGCTTTCGTGCCGCGCATCACCCCGGCGAGCGCGGCCTCGCGGACGCGTTCGGACAGGCCGAAGTCCGGCTCGGGCTGGGCGATCAGGGTCAGCGTGACGCCGACGTTCGCGGCGAGCAGCTGTTCCGCGGCGTCGTCCGGCGGCGCGGTGAGCAGGCCTTCGCGAGCGGCCTCGGTGAACCTGTCGCGCAGCGCGGCGTGGGCGGGAGCCGTTACGGCGCACGGCTTTCCCAGTTCGACCCGGCCGTAGAGCAGCCCGTAGAACGACGGGTGCTCCAGCCCGAACCGCACGTGCCTGTCCCAGCCCTCCCGCAGGTCGCCGAGCGGGTCGCCGGAGCTCTCCACCGCGACGTACTGGGTGAAGCCGTGGTTGAGCACAGCGTCGATCAGCCCCTGCTTGCTGCCGAAGTGGTGGTACAGCGTTGGCGCCTGCACCCCGGCTCGTTCGCACACGGCTCTCGTCGACACCGTGCCGCCACCGTCCAGCAGTTCGGCCGCCGCGAGCAGCAGCCGGTCCCGTGCGTTCTGCATGTCGCTACAGTAGCGTATATAGCGCTACATAGATTGCTATAGCGATGGGAGAAGTGCGATGAGGACCTGGTTCATCACCGGAGGGACGCCCGGCGGGTTCGGCCTGGCCTACGCCGACGCTGCGCTGGAGCAGGGCGATCAGGTCGCCGTTACCGTGCGTCGCCCCGATGAGCTGCGGGAATGGGCCGCGGGGCACGGTGACCGCGTGCTGGTCCTGCCCCTCGACGTCACTGACGCCGAGCAGGTGCGAACGGCCGTCGCAGCGGCCGAGGAACGGTTCGGCGGGATCGACGTGCTCGTGAACAACGCGGGCCGCGGCTGGTACGGCTCGGTGGAGGGGTCGGTCGGCGAGACGATCCGGCGCACGTTCGACCTGAACCTCTTCGCGGTGGTCGAGGTGCTGCGGGCGGTGCTGCCGGGCATGCGCCGGCGAGGCAGTGGGTGGATCGTGACCATGTCGTCCCTGGCCGGACTCGTCGGCGTGCCGGGGTTCGGCTACTACTCGGCTGCGAAGTTCGCCCTCGAAGGGCTGTCGGAGACGCTGCGCCAGGAGGTCGAGCCGTTCGGCGTGCGGGTGCTGGTGGTCGAGCCGGGATCGTTCCGCACCAAGGCTTACGCCGGTTTCCAGGACGAGCCGGTCCGCGAGACCGTCGACGCCTACCTCGGTCTGGTGGAAGGAATCCGGACGACGTTCGCGGACCAGGACGGCAAGCAGCCGGGTGATCCGGAACGAGGAGTGCGGGCGGTCCTCAGTGCGATGAACGCACCCGAGCCGCCGCACCGGATCGTGCTCGGCGGCGCCGCGTACGACGCCGCCGTGGCCATGCACGAGAACGCGCTGGTGGAACTCCGCGCGCACGAGACGCTCTCGCGCGGTGCGGACTTCTAGCTCGCGGAACCGCCCGCGGCGAGCTTCATCAGGTCCGAGTCGAGGTCGATCGACAGCTCGGTGCCGCCCGCGCTGCCGAACTCGTGCTGGTAGCGGCCCCACGACTCGTCGCGCACCGTCTTCTCGAACGCGGAGGCCATGAGCGCCACCAGTTCGAGGGCCGCGCGGTCGATCCGCTTGTTCAGTCCGGGGTCGGTCCAGTCCTCGGTCGCGGCGAACAGCGACGTCGGCACCACGATCGTCCGCAGGTAGGCGAACAGGCCGCGCATCTGGTCGTCGACCACGAGTGCGTGCCGGGCCGTGCCGGCGGTCGCGGCGAGCACGACGGGCTTCGCGATCAGCAGGTCGTTGTCCAGGATCTGGAAGAACGACGTGAACAGGCCGCTCGCGCCCGCCTTGTAGACCGGGGTGCTGGCGACGATGCTGTCGGCGTGCTGCAGGGCGTCGATCGCCTTCTGCAGCTTCGGGCCGATGTGGTTGGACACCAACGCGTTCGCGATCTCGCCGGCCAGCTCGCGCAGCTCGACCGTCTTGATGCCGACGGTGAGCTCCTTGCCGAGCCCGAGCGTCGCCACGCGCTGGGCGACGCGGTCGGCGAGCAACCGCGTGGACGACGGGTCGCTCGTGCCGGCGGACACGATCACGAGCTGCTTCTGGGTGGTCATTTCTCCTCGTTCCCCGCGAGTTTTGCGGTGATCACGGCGAGCTGTTCGAGTTCTTCTGGCGTAAGGACGTTCAACGCGCGGGTGACGCTGCGAGCGTGCGGGCGGCCGATCTCCCGCTGGGTCTTGCGACCTTCCGGGGTGAGCGACAGGCGCACACCCCGGCGGTCACCGGGGTCCGTGCAGCGCTCCACCAGCCCGCGGTCGACCAGGCGGTCGACCATGCGGGACAGGGCGGGCTGGCTGAGCAGCACGTGGCGGTTCAGCTCACTCATCCGCAGTGGACCGTCGCACTTGGACAACGTGTAGAGGACGTCGTACTCCCGCATCGTCAGGTCGCCCCAGACGTCCTCCGCGTTGAACTGCTTCATCAGCACGGCGTAGGCCCTCATCAGAGACTCCCACGCCTCGTTCGCTCGCGTCACTGGTTGTCCTGGTACGGCGAGCCACCCGTGACGTTGTCACCCCGGTTGGCGTTCGGCTTGGGTTGGCGGGCGGGCTGGTCGCCGTACTTCTCCTTGACGCGCAGGGCGTGCGTCGGCGGCTTGGCGGTCTCCGGGTCCTGGCGCGACTCCATCTCCTTGCGCAGCACCGGAACGACCTCCTCGCCGAGCAGGTCCAGCTGGTTCAGGACCATCTTCAGCGGCAGGCCGGCGTGGTCCATCAGGAACATCTGGCGCTGGTAGTCGCCGAAGTGCTCGCGGAAGGTCAGCGTCTTGTCGATGACCTCCTGCGGGCTGCCGACCGACAGAGGCGTCATCTCCATGAAGTCCTCCATCTTCGGCCCGTGCCCGTAGACCGGAGCCTCGTTGAAGTACGGACGGAACTCCTTGAGCGCGTCCTGCGACCGCTTCGCGATGTAGGCCTGACCGCCGAGGCCGACGATGGCCTGCTTCTCCGTGCCGTGGCCGTAGTGCGCGTACCGCTGGCGGTAGAACTTGATCAGCCGCATGTAGTGCTCTTTCGGCCAGAAGATGTTGTTCGCGAAGAAGCCGTCACCGTAGAAGGCAGCCTGCTCCGCGATCTCCGGCGTGCGGATCGACCCGTGCCACACGAACGGCGGCAGGTCGTCCAACGGCCGCGGCGTCGAGGTGAAGCCCTGCAACGGCGTGCGGAACTTGCCTTCCCAGTCCACGACGTCCTCGCGCCACAACCGGTGCAGGAGGTTGTAGTTCTCCAGCGCCAGCGGCAGGCTCTGCCGGATGTCCTGACCGAACCACGGGTACACCGGCGCGGTGTTGCCGCGGCCCAGCATCAGGTCCATGCGGCCCTTCGACAGGTGCTGCAGCATCGCGTACTCCTCGGCGATGCGCACCGGGTCGTTCGTGGTGATCAGCGTCGTCGCGGTGCTGACGATCAGCTTCTTGGTCTTCGCCGCGATGTGCGAGAGCAGCGTGGTGGGCGCGGACGAGAAGAACGGCGGGTTGTGGTGCTCGCCGATCGCGAACACGTCGAGCCCGACCTCCTCGGCCTTCTCGGCGATCTGCACGATCGCGTCGATCCGCTCGGCCTCGCTGGGGGTCTCGCCGCTCACCGGGTCCCTGGTGATGTCGCTCACCGAGAAGATTCCGAACTGCACGGCAGCCGCCTCCTTCGATCCTCGAGTTCTATGCGTTTGCATCTACTTTAACGCACGGGCCGCCGGACTATTCCCACTACGCTGATCACATGTACGCGGGCGAGTTCGAGCTGCATCTGACGGGCTCGGAGTGGCAGGTGGACGAGCTGGGGGAGTTCGCCGAGCGGCACGGGCTCAAGTTCAGCCACATCGAACTGCACCGCGGTGACGTGCCGTCGCAGCCGATGCTGACGATCGGTGCGCAGGGCACGCTCGACGAGGTCCGGGCGCTGGCCGAGGAGTGGCGGCGGAGGGTGCTCGAGGCCGAGCTGTTCGTGGTCCGGATCAAGATCGAGGCCGCGCCGTGGAACGACGGCGTGCCGCGGACCGATGACGAGGCCGATCCCGCGCTGTACTTCGAGCACCACGTCAAAGTGCTGATGACGGGGCAGTGGCACGACTGGCACGCACGCGTCTTCAAGGCGGTCGAAGGGCATGACGCGCACATCTCGCGCAACGCCCGCCGGATGTACGACGACGGTTCGATGGAGCGGTTCATCACGCAGCGGTGCTTCGGCGTCGGGCGGGCCACGGCCCAGTCGAGACTGCAGGCGCTGCTCGCGGGCCTCGGAGAGTTCGAGGTGCTCGAGGTCGAGGAGGAGTACGTCGTCGACGACGACGCGCTGCACATCGACAACGGCTGGATCCACGGGAAGACCGCACACAGCCTGGACGAACGGCTGCGGCAGGCACCGGCAGGGGAGAGTGGTTTCCCGGACACCTACCGGCCGCTCGTGCTCAAACCGGGCCACGACATCACGCAGCGCGCGGTGTTCGACCCGGCGCTCAAGCACTTCAACCACGCGTTCCGGGGCGGCGACCCGCGGTTCGGCGACCCGGAGCAGGGCGCGCGGTGGCTCGACACGCGGCGCAAGGCGATGGCGCACATCCTGTACCTGATCGGCGAGGAGTCGATGTGGTACGGCAGCCTCGTGCTGCGCGGCAGCGTGCTCATGCGGGAGTGGTTCGGCGACGCCGCGCGAGAACCCGGTGACCTCGACTTCGTGGTCGTCCCGCACGACCTCGCGTTCGACGGGCCCCAGGCGGAGCGGCTGATCAACGACCTCGTCGCGCACGTCGACATCGACCCCGGTCCCGGCCTCAAGGCGGAGGAGTACTCCACCGAGCACATCTGGACCTACGAGCGGGTGCCAGGACGGCGGCTGGTGCTCCCGTTCGACGTCGAGGGGCTGCCGCAGGGCGCGATCCAGCTGGACTTCGTGTTCAACGAGGACCTGCCCCTCGAACCCGAGCCGCTCCAGATCGCCGGCACGACGCTGCTCGCCGCGAACCAGGAGCTCTCCCTCGCGTGGAAGCTCCAATGGCTCGTCACGGACAGCTACCCGCAGGCCAAGGACCTCTACGACGCCGCGCTGCTTGCCGAGCGCACCACGGTGAACACCGGTCTCGTCATCGACCTGCTGGAACCGGAGCTGGGTGCCCGAGCACTCGACTTCGACCGGAAGTCCGTGCTGGAGCTGGATCACGTCGACTGGGACAACGCGCCCAGCGAGCTACCGGTCACCAAAGCCGACGAACAGGCTCTGCTGCAACGGATCGCGGCCGCCCTGGCCTAGACGCTCCTGAGCACCGACACGACGATGCCGAGGATGACGGCCTTGTCGCCGTCGATCACCGGGTAGTCCGGGTTGCGCGGCTCGAGGAACACGTGGCCGTTGCGGCGCTGGTACACCTTGACCGTCGCCTCCTCGTCGATCATCGCGGCGACGATCTGCCCGCTGTAGGCCTCCTGCGCCTGCTGGATCACGACCATGTCGCCGTCGCAGATCGCGGCGTCGATCATCGAGTCACCGCGCACGCGCAGCGCGAACACGTTGCTGCCGCGCCCGACCAGGCCGCGCGGCAGGCTCAGCACGTCGTCGACGTGTTCGATGGCGGAGATCGGCGTGCCGGCGGCGATGTCACCGACGACCGGCACCGAGATCGAGTCGTCGGACAGCTGCGCGACCGCCGTCTCGTGCAGGAAGACCCGCACGTCCATCGGCCGCGTCACCGACGGGCCGCGCTTGAGGAAACCCTTGTCCTCCAACGCTGACAGGTGCTTGGAGACGCTGGAGGACGACTTCAGGCCGACCGCGTCGCCGATCTCGCGGGTGCTGGGGGAGTAGCCGTGCTCTACCACCCAGTCGCGGATGGCGACCAGGATCCTCTGCTGGCGTTCCGGCAGCACCGTCGTGTCGAGTTCAAGATCGTCGTAGGCGGTCACCGGGCTGATAGTAGTAATCCGGTTGCCGGACACGAACGGGTGGTCGTTTGATCAGGCGATGAGCTCATTCTGGGTGGGGAATCTCGTACGGCTGCGCGGCATCGAACCGGAGGACTGGGAGGCGTTCCGGAAGTTCGACGAGGACACCGACGACATGCGCAGGTCGCACCGGATCGAGCAGCCGTTCTCGGCCGCGAGGCAACGCGAGTGGGCCGAGCAGGCCGCGCTCAAGAAGCCGGACGGCGACAAGTTCCAGCTCGCGATCGAGTCGCTGGCGGACGGCGTGCTCGTGGGGTCGGTGTCGGCGTTCTTCCTGGACTACCGCGCGGGCCGGTTCGGGTACGGCATCGCGATCGGCAGTGAGCACAAAGGACGCGGCTACGGCTCGGACGCGGTGCCGTTGCTGCTGCGCTTCATGTTCGGCGAGCGGCGGTTCCACAAGTGCGAGGCGGGCGTGTGGGCGTTCAACGAGCCCTCGCTCGCGTTCCACCGCAAGCTCGGCTTCACGGAGGAGGGCAGGCTGCGCAACCACGAGTTCTTCGCCGGCCGCCACCACGACGCGGTGCTGTTCGGCATGACCGCTCCCGAGTTCGCCGCCCGGCACCCGTACCCGAGCGAGATCTGATCGCGGCCCGCACGATGTGGCGGTGAGCACAAGCCGGGAACGCTCCTGGGGCCTGCGGTCAGGTAGGGAAGTGCGAAGCGACGTGGCGCCCGTGGCGCTGACACCTGACGAGGCGCCCGGCGTGCTGGACGAGGCCGCGCTGCTGACCCTCTACGAGTCCACGGCCGAACGGCTGCACCGCTACGTGGCCAGGCGGGTCGGTGCCGACACCGCGCAGGACGTGGTCTCCGAGGCCTTTCTCGTGCTGTGGGACCAACGCGCCGGGCAGGTCTACGAACCTGACGCCGTGCGTGCGTGGCTCTACGGCGTGGCGACGAACCTGCTGCGCGGCCATGTACGGGCCGAGGAACGCAAGTTGCGCGCGTGGAGCAAGGCTCACGCGGCCCGCACCGACGAGGCCGACATCGGCGACCGGGTGAGCGCCTCGGCGGACGCGGACGTGCTCGCCGGGCCGCTCACCGGCTGGCTCGCGGAACTGCGCGTCGAAGAACGCGAGGTGCTGCTGCTGCACGCGTGGGCGGACTTCACACCGGCCGAGATCGCCGTGGCGCTCGACCTCCCGGTGGCCACCGTGCGCACCAGGCTGCACCGCGGCCGCGCCCGCCTGCGCACCCGCCTCGCCGCGACCGACCACAACTTTTCCGAGGACAGCCATGTCTGAGCCGACCAAGCCCGAGACCCTCGACCGAGTGCTCGACGCCGCGCTGACCCGTGCCGGCGAGGAGCCCGTCCAGTTCGACGTCGCCGCGGGCCGGAACGCGCTGGCCGCCGCGTTGAAGGCGCGCGTTATCGAAGAACCCGTCGCCGTGGGCGCCGAACACCGGCCGCGCCGCCGTGTCCGCTGGCTCGCCGCCGCGGCCGCCGTGGGCGTGCTGACCGCGGGTGGCCTGGGAGCGCTGACCGTCGACACGGGTGGCACCTCGGCGACCGCGGCCGAGGAGCTGATCAAGGCCGCGGACCTCGCTGCCCGGGTCGTCGACCACCCGGTCGGCCCCGGCCAGTTCCGGTACGTGCGGACCCGGTACGAGGGCATCATGATCGAGCTGGGGGAGTCCGCCAGGGCCTCGTCCTCCGACTTCGTCCAGGAGCAGTGGATTCCCGCGGACTTCCGGGACGAGTGGATGCTCAAGAACAAGATCAACTCGGTGAGGTGGGTGCCCGGCCACGAGGGGAACGGCAATCCGGACGCGGCCACGCCGTTCAAGGACGGCGAGGAGTTCCGCGGCAAGTGCGGCAAGTACTCCTACTTCGCCGAGGGCCAGCCGGACCGCTGCACCGAGGCGTCGTTCCACAACCCGACGGCGGAGTTCATCGCCGCGCTGCCGAAGGATCCGAAGCAACTGCTGGCCATGCTCAGGGAGGACGGCCACGCCGAGGATGCGGGCGCGTTCATCTCGGCTCTCGAAGCGCTGCGGACGGGCCAGTACCCCGCCGAGGCGCGCGCGAACATCTTCCGTGCGCTCGCGCTGCTGCCCGGTCTGGTGGTGACCGACAAGCGGGCGAACCTCGACGGCAAGGAGGGGGTCGCGCTCGGCATGAAGTACTACGACGACTTCACCGAGATCATCATCGACCCGGCCAACGGTGACTTCATCGGCACCCGTGAGGTCGTCGCCGAGGACCAGCCGCAGGAGAAGGGCGGCCTGGAGAAGGGCACCGTCCGCAGCTCGTCCGCGGTGACGTCCGCGGTGGTCGGCTCGCTCGGCGCCCGCTCGTAAAACATGCAACCCTGAAGTTGCACATCATCGGGGGATGTGCAACTCTGGGGTTGCACTTATTGGCGGATGTGGGGAGCTGGTCGTGACCGTGGATCGGATCGAACGCGAGACCCTGATCGAGGCGACGCCGGAGCGCGTCTGGCAGCTGGTGACCGAGCCGGGGTGGTGGGTGGCCTCCACGCCGTCCGGCACGGCCGTCGAGGGTGAGACGACGCTGTGCAAGAACGACACCTACGGCGACTTCCCGGTGCGGGTCGAGACCGTGACGCCGCGGACCTACGTGTCGTACCGCTGGGCCAGCGCGTTCGGTGGCGCGGAGCTGAGCGCGGACAACACCACGCTGGTCGAGTTCACCCTCACGCCCGAGGGGACGGGGACGCGGCTGCGCGTGGTGGAGAGCGGGTTCGCGGCGCTGGCCGGGTCGGAGGAGCTGCGGGCGAAGGCCCTGGAGGACAACAAGGGTGGCTGGCCCGAGGTGCTCGCCGCGTTCCAGAAGAGGGCCGAAAGCTGAGTTGGGCTCGTGAACCGCGCGTTGGACTCGTCAGTCGACCTTCGCGCGGTCGCGGGTCCGCTCCGGCGTCTCGTCGCGGGCTGACCAGCGGGGTTCACCGCCGGCGTCGGTGAACGCCGTCAGTGCTTCGACCAGACCGTGCCGGAGGTGCTCGGGCATGCGCGCCACGATCGTGCTGATCTCGGCCCGCCTGCGCGTCATCACCTCGCCGACGACGCGGCGGCCTTCCTCGCTCGCCACGACCACGACCTCGCGTTTCGTGACGGGGTTCGGCTCGCGGTCGGCCATGCCGGACGTGATCAGCCGGTCGATCATGCGCTTCGCCGTGGACGGGTTGACCTCGAGGAGGTCGGCGAGCGCGGTGAGCTTCATGGGCCCGCGGCTCTCGAGCAGAACGAGCATCCGGAGCTGGGGCAGCGTGAGCGTCTCCTCGACGGCCGCCAGCGAGCGTGCCGACACGGCGATCAGCAGGCGGGACGCGGTGAGGACCGCGTCGGTCAGGTCGTCGACATCACTCATCCGGTTAGTTCTACAGGGTCGGTCTTTGATAACGAACCGATAACCATTGCACTGTGCAACGGACGCGGCCCCGTCGTCTGTCCGTACCTCCCGGCATGCGGATACTGCTCATCACCCTGCTCGTCCTCCTGGTCGGTGCGCCACCCGCGTTCGCGCAGAAGGACCTGGGGCCCGACTACGTCCCCACCGCGTTCGGCCCGATGGGACCGGCGGGGCGCGACCTGCTCCAGAAGGTGGCGCTCGCCGGGTTGTGGGAGGGCCCCGCCGGCCGGATGGGGCTCGAGAAGTCGGCCAACCCGAAGGTGCAGGAGGCCGGGCGTCACCTGATCGAGGGGCACGCCGACCTGGACCGGCGGACCGTCGAGCTCGCGCGCACGTTCAACGTGCAGTTGCCCACGCAGCCCAACGAGTCGCAGCAGGGCTGGCTGAACGAGATGACGGCCGCGCCCGCTCGCAGTGCCGAGTTCGACAAGGTCTTCGCGAACCGGCTTCGCGCCGCGCACGGCGTGGTCTACAAGTTCCTGGCCACCGTGCGCACCGGCACGCGCAACACGGCGATCCGCGACTACGCCAAGGTCTGCATGGAGACCGTGCTCGACCACATGACGGTGCTCGAGGCCACTGGGCTGGTCGACTTCAACGACACCGAGGCGATCCCGCTGGCGCTGGTCGCGCAGCCTTCCTCGGCCGGGCCCTCGCTGCCGCCGCGTGTGCCGGAGCCGGTCGTTCCGCAGAACTCCGCGCAGCAGCAGCAGGACGACGGCATTCCCGACGGCCTGCTCGGGCTGGGTGTCGTGGCGGCCGTCGTGGCCGGGATCTGGCTGTGGAGCGGCGGGCGGAGCAGTCGCAAGATGCACCCTTAGCTTTGGACGTCCTCACACCTTCAGCACCCGCAGGCACAGCCGCCTGAGCACCTCGCGCAGCTCGTCGTCGGTCAGGTGACGCAGGCCCGCGATCACCGGGCCGACGTCGCTCGCGAGGAACCACGCGGCCTTCTGGTCGTCGGTCGGCTCGTCGCCGTAGAGCAGCCGCATCGCCTTGTGCGCCAGCTCGTCGAGGCCCGCGTTGATCCGCTCGTTGCGGCGCACGCTCGGATCCGTCTGGCCGAGCGGTGACAACGCCCTGTTCGCCACGACCTGGTCGACGAACCCAGCGACCAGGTGCTCGGTGCGCGCCCGCTTGCCCTTGATCCTCGCGGTCTCGTCGAGGAGCTGTTGGAAGAACGTGATGCTGTTGTCCAGCAACGCTTCCAGGATCGCGGACTTGGTGCGGAAGTAGTAGTAGACGTTCGCCTTCGTCACGTCCATCTCGTCCGCGATCGTCTGCAGCGACGTCGCGTCGTACCCGTGGCTCGCGAACAACCGGCGCGCCGTGACGAGGATATGAGCGCGGGTGCGTTCGGCTTGGGCGGCGCGGGTCATGCGGCGATGCTACAGTGAGTTTCGTTAGCCGATCGGCTAACGAAACGGAGGTTCTGCCATGACCGTTCTGGTGACCGGCGGCTCGGGTTTCGTGGCCGGCTGGACCATCGCGGAGCTGCTGTCGCGCGGTTATGACGTGCGCACGACGGTTCGTTCGCGGCGCCCGGCCGTGCCCGGCTCGTCCGAGGTGGTGTCCGCCGATCTGACTTCCGATGCCGGCTGGGCGGAGGCGATGTCCGGCGTCAAGTACGTGCTGCACGTTGCGTCACCGCTGGGCGGCGAGGGCGACCTGGTCGGCCCGGCGCGCGACGGCACGTTGCGGGTGCTGCGTCACGCGGTCGACGCGGGCGTTTCCCGCGTCGTGATGACCTCGTCCTGCGCCGCCGCGACGCCGCCGCCGGGCTCGACGGGGTCCTTCGACGAGACGGTGTGGACCGACCCGTCGCAGAAGTCCGACGAGTACCGGCGCTCGAAGGTGCTGGCCGAGCGGGCGGCGTGGGAGTTCATGCGCGACAAGGAGACTTCACTGGTGACGGTGTTGCCGGGCGCTGTGTTCGGCCCGGTGCACTCGCGCGAGAACCTGGGGTCGGTGCGGGTGATCGGCCGGATGCTCGACGGCATGCCGGGTGTGCCGCGCGTGGGGCTCAACATCGTCGACGTCCGCGACGTGGCCGACCTGCACATCCGCGCGATGACGGCTCCTGATGCCGCGGGGGAGCGGTTCATCGCGGTCAGCGAGTTCATGTGGATGGCCGACGTGGCGCGGGTTCTGGACGTGCCCGCCCGCGAGCTGCCGAACGTCGTGGTGCGCGCCGCTTCGTTGGTGGCGCGCGACCTTCGGCCTCTGGTGCCGATGCTCGGTCGTTCCTACACGCACTCGCACGCGAAGGCTTCTTCCGTGCTCGGCTGGGAGCCCCGTCCCGCGCGCACGACGGTTCTGGAGTGCGCGGCCAGCCTTCGTTAGCGCGCGTCGTACGTCTCGCGGTTGATGAGCACTTGTGCGATGTGCTGCTCGGCCCACCGGCACAGCACCAGCAACGGCTCGTGCAACGTGAAGCCGAGCTCCGTCAGCTCGTACTCGACCCGCGGTGGCACCTCGGCGTACACGTGCCGCGTGACCAGGCCGTCGCGCTCGAGGTCCCGGAGCGTCTCCGTCAGCACCTTGCCGCTGATGCCGTCGATGTTCGTCTTGAGGTCACCGAACCGCATGCGACCGTTGCCCAGCACCGAAACCACCATCGCCGTCCACTTGTTGGCGATGCGTGCGAGGCTCGACCGCGACGGGCACGTGGCGGCCAGCACGCTCCAGTCGGGCACCGTCTGTGACATGGAGCACATCCATCCATTAGTTACGTTGAGGTAATTGGTTACCTTTGGTGAGCATAGGGCAACACCAAGCCGAAGGAGAAACCAATGACCTCCCCGCTCGCTGTCGCCACCCGCTACTTCGACGCTCTCGAGTCCGGCGACTTCGCCACCGTCGCGGCCCAGTTCGCCGACGACATCGTGTGGCACCAGCCGGGTTCCAACCGCTTCTCCGGCACCCACCGCGGTTCTGACGCCGTGGGCGCGATGATCGGCGGGATGATGGAGGTGTCCGAGGGCACCTTCGCTTTGAAGCGCAACGCCCCGTTGATGCTCAACGGCGACGTCGTGGCGGCGCCGGTGCACTGGACGGCCAAGCGGTCCGGTGCCGAGATGGACGGTGTCGGGGTGGACGTGATGCGCGTGGTCGATGGCAAGGTCGCCGAGGTGTGGCTGTACACGGCCGACCCGGCCGAGGAAGACGCGTTCTGGGGCGTCGGCTGACCCGTTCGGGTCGTGACAACGCGGGCCGTAGCGCCAGATAAACGGCGGGTCTGCCACCCGATCGGGTTAGATCACGACAGACTGTCCGCGTGGAACGGGATCGCACGTGGGCGGACAAGGGTGAGGCCATCGGGCACGGCGTGAGCTGGCTCGCGCGGTGGAGTCTGCGGGTGGCGTTGGCCGCGCTCGGCTTCTGGATGGTCTTCTGGGTGGTCGGGCAGCTGTGGGTGGTCGTGATGCCCGTGCTGCTGGGGTTGCTGATCACGACGGTGCTGTGGCCGCCGGCGCGGTGGCTGATGTCCAAGGGGCTGAACTCGGCGCTGTCGGCGACGATCGTGCTGGTCGTCGGGCTGGCGGTGCTCGGCGGGGTGATCGCGGCCATCGCGTCGTCGATCGCGTCCGGTGTGCCGGAGATCGCCTCGAGTGCCACCAAGGCGGTGCAGCAGCTGCAGGACTGGGTGGCGGGGCCGCCGTTCAACCTGCGCGGCAGCGACCTCGACCGGCTGATCGCCCAGGGGGTCGAGCAGGTCAAGTCGAGCATCGGGTCCATCGCGAACGGGTTGCTGACCGGTGCGGGCGCGGTGACGTCCGGTGTGGTGACCGGGCTGGTGGCGTTGCTGCTGGCCTTCTTCTTCGTCAAGGACGGCATGCGGTTCACGCCGTGGCTGCGCGGCCTGGTCGGCGAGCGCGCGGGCGGGCACGTCACGACGGTGCTGGAGCGGATCTGGGTGACGCTCGGCTCGTTCATCCGCAGCCAGGCGATCGTGTCGCTCATCGACGCGGTGTTCATCGGGCTGGGCCTGGTGGTCCTGGGCGTGCCGCTGGCGGTTCCGCTGGCCGCGCTGACGTTCCTCGGCGGCTTCATCCCGATCATCGGCGCGTTCATCGCCGGTGCGCTGGCCGTGCTGGTGGCGCTGGTCAGCAACGGCCTGACCACGGCGATCATCATGCTGGTCATCGTGATCGTGGTGCAGCAGGTCGAGGGCAACGTGCTGCAGCCCATCCTGCAGTCGCGCAGCTTGCGGTTGCACGCGGCGGTCGTACTGTTGGTGGTGACCGCGGGTACGTCCCTGTACGGCATCGCGGGCGCGTTCTTCTCCGTGCCGATCGCCGCCGCCGTGGCCGTCGTCATGCGCTATCTGGGCGAGGTCATCGATGCGCGGTCCGCGGCGCCCGTCACGGAGGCGCCCGTAATGGATACGTCACAAGTCGACGGGGATGAACCGGCCGAGACCGAACGTTCTGCTGAGTGAACACCGAGCAGAGGAGAAGCACTGTGACGGAGAAGGCTGTTCTCGCGGGCGGCTGTTTCTGGGGCATGCAGGACCTGTTCCGCCGCCACCCCGGAGTCGTCTCCACCCGCGTCGGCTACACCGGCGACCCGAGCACTCCCAACGCCACCTACCGCCGCCACGGCAACCACGCCGAGGCCATCGAGATCGTGTTCGACCCGGCGCAGCTGAGCTACCGGCAGATCCTGGAGTTCTTCTTCCAGATCCACGACCCGTCGACCCGCAACCGCCAGGGCAACGACATCGGCGCCAGCTACCGGTCGGCGATCTTCTACACCGATGACGCGCAGAAGCAGGTGGCCGAGGCGACCATCGCCGACGTCGACGCCTCCGGCAAGTGGCCGGGCAAGGTCGTCACCGAGGTCATCCAGGAGTCGGACTTCTGGGAGGCCGAGCCGGAGCACCAGGACTACCTGGAGCGGTACCCGAACGGCTACACGTGCCACTACGTGCGGCCGGAGTGGCAGCTCGGCGAGCGGTGATCCGGTTGGTCGCGCCGCACGTGCGGTCCGTGCACGTCGGCGAGGACCGGGCGTGAACGTCGAGATCGTCGCGCTGCACGTCTCACGCGTGCACGCCTACGAGGGCCGTCCGTCGGACGGCCCTCGTCCCGATCCAGGGCCTGTCTCACGCGACCACGTGGAGGTGCGCGCCGGGCTCGGGATCGTCGGCGACCGCTACTTCAACCACGCCGCCCACCGCAATGCCGCTGTCACCCTGATCGCGGCCGAGTCGCTGGACCCGTGGGCCGTGGATCCGTTGCTCGCGCGGCGGAACATCGTCGTGCGCGGGTTCGACGTGGACTCGCTTGCTCGCGGTGCCGTGTTCAGCCTCGACACCGGCGATGGGCCCGTGCGGTTCGAGGTTCATCGCCCGGCGAACCCGTGTGCCTGGATGGATGCGGTGATCGCTCCGGGCGCGTTCAAGGCGTTGCGCGGCAAAGGCGGTATCAGAACCGTGCCGCTGGATGACGGGGTGCTGCGCGTCGGGAAAGCCGCGTTGGCCATAGTGGACGCATGAAGTGGTTGCGCCGCAAGCCAACGATCATCACCGCCGTCAGCCTCGTCGTGGTCCTCGTCATCGCCGCGACGCTCTGGAACGTCAGCAGCTCCCGCACGTTCCAGTTCTTCGGTGAGCTGATCAACCGGGTGGAGACCACCGAGAAGGTCGTCGCCCTCACCTTCGACGACGGCCCGGACCCGGCGGGCGCCCAGCAGGTCCTCGACACGCTGCAGGAAGAACAGATCAAAGCCACGTTCTTCCTGATGGGCCGAGACCTGCGCAGCCACCCGGAACTCGGGAGGAAAATCGCCGAAGCCGGCCACGAGATCGGCAACCACACCTACAACCACCAGCGGATGGTCGGCGTGACCCCAGGCACGGTCGCGAAGGAGATCGAGGACACCGACCAGCAGATCCGCGACACCGGCTACCAGGGCGAGATCCACTTCCGCCCGCCCAACGGCAAGAAGCTCTTCGCCCTGCCGCACTACCTGAAGACCCACAACCGCAAGACGATCATGTGGGACGTCGAACCGGACTCCGAGGGAACGCCTGTTGCGCAACAGATCGAGACCGACGTCCTCGAGGAGACCAGGCCGGGCTCGATCATCCTGCTCCACCCGATGTACCAAAGCCGCGAAGAGACCAGGAAAGCCCTCAAGCCGATCATCGCCGGGCTAAAGGAGCGCGGCTTCCGGTTCGTCACGGTGTCCGCGCTCCTCAACGAAGCCTGAACTCAGATCAGGTCGGCCAGCTCCACCCGGCGCAGCAACTCGCTGCGAACCCGGTCGGCCACGCCGTTCACGACCTCGGCGCCATCCGACGACGGGTCGACGTGCACGCGGAACGGCGGCTTCGGAGCGTCCACGACGGAGACGATCGCGTCCGCCACCGCGCCGACGTCCGCCCACGACGGCTCCAGTTCGGCCAGCTTGCTGGCCACCTGTTCCATCAGGCCGGGGTAGAACTCCTCGTACGCGGCAGCGACTTCAGCGTCGGCGGGGGTGCCGCTGTGCGCGAAGTGGTTGGTGCCGTGGGTGAACGCGCCCGGCACCACGATCGTGGTCTCGATGCCGAACCGCAGCAGCTCGGCGCGGTACGAGACCGCGATCGCGTCCATCGCCGCCTTGGCCGCGAAGTACGGTGCCAGGTACGGGGGAGTGCCGCCGCGCGTCGACGAGGAACCCACCCACACGACGTGGCCGGAGTGTTGCGCGCGCAGGTGTGGCAGGGCGGCGCGGTTGACCCGTTGCGTGCCAAGGACGTTCACGTCGTAGAGAGCCGCGTACTGCTCCGGCGTGAAGGCTTCGGCCGGGCCGGTGACCATGTGGCCGGCGTTGTGCACGACCACGTCCAGGCGGCCCTGTTCTGCGATGATCAACTCAACAGCTGCGTCGGCCGACGATTGCGACTGCACGTCGAGCTCCACGGCGTGCACGTCGACGCCATTCTCACTACCGAATGCACCGAGCTCGGCGACGGCCGCGGCGTTGCGACCCGTGGTCTGACGCATACCCGCGTAGACGGTGTGGCCGGCGCGAGCCAGGGCCCGCACTGCCAGTGCTCCGAAACCGCTCGACGCTCCGGTGACAACGATGACCTTGCCCATCAGATGATGCCTCCGTTCGCACGAACGACCTGACCGTTGATCCAGCGGGCAGGTCCCGCCAGGAAGGAGACGACCTCCGCGATGTCCTCGGGCGACCCGATGCGCTCGAGAGGAGCCTGCTTCGCGAGGTTGTCGATCGTCGCCTCGTCCTTGCCCTCCAGGAAGAGCGCGGTCGCGGTGGGCCCAGGGGCGATGGCGTTGACGGTGATGTCACGGCCGCGCAGTTCGCGAGCCAGGACCAGGGTCAGCGCCTCGACGCCGCCCTTGGACATCGCGTAGGCGCCGTACTGCGGGAAACGCAGCCCCACGACCGACGACGACACGTTGATGATGGCGCCGCCGTTCCGCAAACGACGCGCCGCCTGCTGTGACACCACGAACGTGCCGCGCGTGTTGGTGCGGATGATGCGGTCGAAGACCTCGAGGTCCATGTCCGCCACCGTGCCCAGCGGCATGATGCCCGCGGAGTTCACAACGACGTCCACGCCGCCGAACGTCTCGGTGGCGAGGTCGAAGGCGGCGGAAAGTGCCACCTCGTCGGCCACGTCCGCCTGGGCGGCGATGGCCTGGCCACCCGAAGCCTTGATGGCCTCGACCGCCTTGTCGGCTTCGACCTTGTTGCCGGCGTAGACGATGACGACGGCTATGCCGTCCGCGGCGAGACGCTCGGCGGCTGCCCGCCCGATGCCCCTCGATCCGCCGGTGACGATCGCAACGCGTGTCATTTCGATGCTCCCTACCTGCTGTTTCCGTCGCTAACACCATGAACGTAGCACCGATATAGAATCAGTGCTACCCCCGATGTGTTATCGTCGTTACATGGACACGAGGGAGCGGTTGGTGAGGGCTGCGGCCGACCTGCTGATCGAGGGCGGCAAGGAAGCCGTTTCCACGCGCGCGGTGGCGACGGCCGCGGGTGTGCAGGCGCCGACGCTGTACCGGCTGTTCGGGGACAAGGACGGCCTGCTGGACGCCGTCGCGGCCTACGGTTTCGCCGACTACCTCGCGACCAAGCACGCGATGGGCGCCAGTGACAACCCCGTCGACGACCTGCGTCGCGGGTGGGAGCTGCACATCGGGTTCGGCCTGGCGCGGCCCGCGTTCTACCTGCTGATGTACGGCGAGCCGCGCAGGCGCGAGGCGCGGCTGGAGGCGGACGCGATGCTCCGCGAGATCATCAGCCGCATCGCGCAGGTGGGCCGGTTGACGGTCCCCATCGACCAGGCCGCGCAGTTCGTGCACGCGGCGGGCACGGGCGTCGTGCTGTCGCTGATCGCGACGCCGGAGGAGGAGCGCGACCTCGAGCTGATCACGTTCTCCCGTGAACAGGTGATCAGGGCGATCACGACGGACGCCTCACCGGACGAGCCGACGGACATCCCGAGTCGCGCGATCGCGCTCAGGGTGGCACTGGAAGAGGACCCGCCCCTGATGCTGTCTCCAGCGGAACGGGCCCTCCTGGCCGAGTGGCTTGATCGCGTGGC
This sequence comes from Lentzea sp. NPDC005914, assembly GCF_040629405.1. Classification (NCBI taxonomy): domain Bacteria; kingdom Bacillati; phylum Actinomycetota; class Actinomycetes; order Pseudonocardiales; family Pseudonocardiaceae; genus Lentzea; species Lentzea sp. NPDC005914. The sequence goes on from NZ_JBEXVQ010000026.1 coordinate 76,184, forward strand.
TAAGTGAGGCTCACGCGTTCGGGTCGAACGCAATCCCGGACGGCTTGGCGATGCCCAGGTTGTAGTTGAACGCGCTGTCCTTGATCGCGAGTGACGCGCTGCCGAAGTCCGCGCTCACCAGCTTGTCGCGCACCCCGGCCGGGAAGCGGTCCCAGCTGACCAGGCCGGGGTACTGGTAGACCCCGTAGTGGTTCTCCGCCTGCTCGGTGAAGCCCGCGAGGCGGAAGCAGTGCGTGCTGGCGCCGTCCTTGTGGTAGATGATCTTCGCGTGGTTGCCTTCCCAGGCCACCTTGTCCCGCGAGTAGGTGCTGAACTTGCCGTGCGCCGACGTCGAGACGTACTGGGCCACGTCGTTCTGCACCCAGATGACCACGTGCTCGATGTCGTGGCGGTGGCCGCAGCAGTCCCAGCCCGGCACGGCCTGGTCCTTCTCGAAGTACAGGTCGTACAGGTAGGCGCACCAGCCGTTGTTGCACTTGGAACGGCTGTAGGAGTTGGTGTTGTCCAGGTCGGACCTGTCGTGGCAGTTGCCGTTCAACGCGCCCGAGTTCTTCAGGCCCGTCGCGATCTGTCCGGTCGGCGAGACCGCCGGGGTCGGGTAGCAACCGTCACCGTCGTAGTCGAACGCGGGCTGCCACTTGCCGTCCTCGGCCGCGTAGTTGGCGGGGATGGCCTGGGGCGGGTCGGCGAGTGCGATTCCGGGGAACAGCGCGGTGATCAGCAGAGCGCCGGCCAGCGCGGGCAGGAGTTTCTTCTTCAACAGCGGCCTCGATTCCGGGGCAGGGGGAGCGGAGAGGCTTGCGAGGCAGAAGGTGGTACATGAACCACCTTCACGTCTAGGTAGTTCGCCAAATCTTTGCGATCCGGGAATTTCACACGCCCGCAACGGAATCGGTCACGGGCTCGCCCATCCTGCGGTCGAGGGAGATATATGGCTCACTACCTGCGGCGACAGCCCTGAGGCGCAACTAACAGGACCCCCGACGTGCATGCTCATACATCGTCGTGCATAATTCTCAACGTGTCCAAGGTGCTCACTTCACTTCCCGCCGGCGAACGCGTCGGCATCGCCTTCTCCGGTGGTCTCGACACCTCCGTCGCGGTCGCGTGGATGCGTGAGAAGGGCGCGGTGCCGTGCACGTACACCGCGGACATCGGTCAGTACGACGAGCCTGAGATCGACACGGTCCCCGGCCGCGCGGGCATGTACGGTGCCGAGATCGCGCGTCTGGTGGACTGCCGGTCGGCGCTCGTCGAGGAGGGACTCGCGGCGCTGGCGTGCGGCGCGTTCCACATCCGCTCCGGTGGCCGCGCGTACTTCAACACGACCCCGCTCGGGCGCGCGGTCACGGGCACCATGCTCGTGCGCGCCATGCTCGACGACGACGTCCAGATCTGGGGCGACGGCTCCACCTACAAGGGCAACGACATCGAGCGGTTCTACCGCTACGGCCTGCTCGCGAACCCGTCGCTGCGCATCTACAAGCCGTGGCTCGACGCGGCGTTCGTGACCGAGCTCGGTGGCCGCAAGGAGATGTCCGAGTGGCTGCTGGAGCGTGACCTGCCGTACCGGTCGAGCGTCGAGAAGGCGTACTCGACCGACGCGAACATCTGGGGCGCGACGCACGAGGCCAAGTCGCTCGAGCTGCTCAACGAGGGCATCGAGATCGTCGAGCCGATCATGGGCGTCAAGTTCTGGGACCCGTCGGTCGAGATCGCCACCGAGGACGTGACGATCGGCTTCGACCAGGGCCGCCCGGTCACGATCAACGGCAAGGAGTTCGGCAGCCCCGTCGACCTCGTGCTGGAGGCGAACGCCATCGGCGGCCGCCACGGTCTGGGCATGTCCGACCAGATCGAGAACCGCATCATCGAGGCCAAGAGCCGCGGCATCTACGAGGCGCCCGGCATGGCGCTGCTCTTCATCGCCTACGACCGTCTCGTGAACGCGATCCACAACGAGGACACCGTCGCCGCGTACCACAACGAGGGCCGCAAGCTCGGCCGTCTGCTGTACGAGGGCCGCTGGCTCGACCCGCAGTCGCTGATGCTGCGCGAGTCGCTGCAGCGCTGGGTCGGCGCCGCGGTCACCGGCGAGGTCACGCTGCGGCTGCGTCGCGGCGACGACTACTCGATCCTCGACACGGCCGGCCCGGCGTTCAGCTACCACCCGGACAAGCTGTCGATGGAGCGCACCGAGGACTCGGCATTCGGCCCGGTCGACCGCATCGGCCAGCTGACCATGCGCAACCTCGACATCGCGGACTCCCGCGCCAAGCTGGAGCTCTTCGCGGGCCTCGGCATGGTCGGCAACCGCCAGTCGGCGCTCATCTCGGCCCAGCCCGAGTCGACCAAGCTGATCGGCGAGGTCCCGGACGGCGGCGCCGAGGTCATCGCCTCGCGCGGCACCGTCTCGGCGGCCGACGAACTGCTCGACTCGGCCGCGATCGAGTCGGGAACGGACTGATTCGACTGCTCCCGGCCCGAACCCCGGGCCGGGAGCTAGCCTGATCCTTCGTGTCGATCATGGGGGAGTGGGTCCGGCCCGCTGTTCGCCTGCATCCGGTCCACGGCTCGCCGGCGGTACCGACAGCCACATCGGCGGTCCGCTGCGGCACCGATCTGCTCCAGGTCCTGCAATGCCCCTCCTGCGGAGCCGGCCGCTGCCTTCTGCTAGCTCTTTACACCCACGAGGAACCCGAGAAGGAGCTGTGCTCCTGCGAGGTCGCCGAACGTGCGGTCGTCGGGTGGGAGTTCGGCCGGGAGGGCGCATTGACCGTGTTCGCGTGCACACAGGATGTCCAGCACCCGATCAAGCGGCACGTCGACTGATGGCCGCCGAGGAGGACTACGGGCGCCCGGCGGTGCTGCTGAACCCGCTGGAGGGCGACCCGACCGACGCCGACAGCCACATCGGCGGCCCGATGCTGTGGCCGATCGACGACGAGTGGCCGTCGTGCGACGCCGACGGCGAGCCGTTCGTCGGCGCTGTTCAGCTCTATCAGCGGGACTTCCCCGAGCTGCCGTTCCCCGGTGGCACCGATCTGCTGCAGGTCTTCCTCTGCACGCTCGACCACGACACCCCGGGTCCTGACGTGCGGCTGGTGTGGCGTGACTCCACGACGGTGTTCGAGCTGATCGAGGAGGAACCACAGCCCTCGCAGCAGGAAGAGCTCTACGTTCCCACGGTCAACGTCTTCGAGCCGATCCGGTACACCGAGTACCCGGCGAAGATCTCCGGCGGCACGAAGATCGGCGGCTGGACCGCGTGGAACGACTCCGATCCGCTGACGTTCGCGTGTCCGGAGTGCGGTGCGGTGCAGAGGCAGACGCTGTCCCTCGGGACGTACGAGCCGTCCGGAGACAACGTCGAGTGGGTGTTCGGCGAGGACGGAAACCTGAACATCTTCCTGTGCGAGAAGGACGTTCATCACCCGATCAAGGTGCTCATTGACTGAGATCGGCGAGATCGCGCTGGCGATGGGGTTGCGGCCGGGCTCGCTCGTCGAGTCCGGCGGCGACTTCCTGGTGCTGCACGCGCTGGACGCCGAGGGTGCCGCCTGGATCTTGCGGCAGCCTCGGCGCGAGTGGGCGTTGAAGCGCATGGGCCCGGAACGCGCGTTGCTCGACCTGGTCGCGGACCGGGTCCCGTTCCCGGTGCCGCGCTGGCTCCCGGAGCACCAGGACATCGCCGTCTACCGCGCGCTCCCCGGCGACCGTGCGGACGAGCCCTCGGACGAGTACTTCGAGGACGTGGCACGGTTTCTCGCCGCCCTCCACACCATCGGGCAGGAAGAAGCCGCGCGGACCGGCGTCGAGATGCGCCTGCCCGGCGAGATCCGCTCGACGATCGCGCGCAAGATCCACCGCGCCCGCACCGAGCTCGGCCTGTCCGCCGAGTTGTGGCGCTATTGGCAAGCGTGGATCGACGACGACTCGACGTGGCCGCCGCGGTCGGTCGTCGCACACGCCGACATCTGCCCGGCCAACACGTTGGTGGACAACGGAAGGCTGTCCGGCGTGATCGACTGGACCGACTCGCTGTTCGGCGACCCCGCCGCGGACTTCCGCAGGCTCGTCAAGCAGTTCGGCAGGCTCGACGAGCTGATCGAGGCCTACGCGCGGCACGGTAGCGAGACCTGGCCGGGCATGCAGAGGCACGTCGAGGAGCGCATCCGGATGGCGCCGGTCGACTCGGGGCTCTACGGGATCGACTCGGGCCAGGACCGGTACGTCTGGAGTGCCTTGGAACGGCTGGCGCAGCTTCAGCCGCGATAGGCGTCGCACGCCAGCGTGACCAGGTCGTTCAGATGCTGCGGCGGCTGGTCCTTCCACCACGCCAGCCACACCGGGATCGGCGGCGCGTCCTTCACGGCCCGATAGGCGACGCCGGGGCGCGGGTTCAGCGATGCGGTCGCCTCCGACGTCATCCCGACCGCCTGACCCGCCGCGATCAACGTCAGCCACTCGTCGACGCCGTGGGTGTTGCGCACGACGGCAGGCGCCGCGCCGTGCTTCCACAGGTCCAAAGTGGTCGTTCCGGTCCGGTCGTCGACCGCGATGCCGTACCGGGAGAAGTCCGCCAGCGACAGCGAACGCTTGCGCGCCAACGGGTTGTCCGTCGCCACCACGCCGTAGCGCCGCTCGGTGCCCAGCAACGCCGTCTCGAAGCGCGGATCGTCGAGCGCCCGCCGCACGACCGCGACGTCGGCGGTGCCCTCGGTGAGGCCCGCGGTCGGCGAGTTCGACTGCACGAACACCAGCGGCAACCCGGGATGCAGTGCGGCCCAGGCCTTCTGGAGCCGCCGGGTGTGCTTGCCCAGCGCCGACCACGCGTAGCCGACCCTCAGCTCGGTCTGCGACTCGGACGCGATCCGGTACAGGTGCGCGACCTCGTCCAGCACCCGTCGTGCGGCAGCCAGGACCTGCGTGCCGGTCGTGGTGAGGGAGACGTGCCGGGGCGAGCGCTGGAGCAGGCGGGCGCCCAGTGAAGCCTCGAGTGCGGCGACCGAGCGGGAGACGGACGCCTGGGTGAGGCCGAGCGCGGTGGCCGCGTCGGTGAACGTGCCCGCGTCGACCACGGCCACGAACGCCCGCAGGTGCCGCAGATCCATGCGCCGGAGCCTAATGGCGCGTCCCGGAACGTTGGCGAGGTAATTCACGCTCAGCAGGGCGCCTCGCGGCACCGCCCCCGCGCCCCCATACATCCAGTATGAGGACGCGGGGGCGGCACCACGATGCACCCGTCTGACCGCGAATTCCCCCGGCAACCTTCCGGGCCACACCACTAGCCGAGATCCATACGTCCGGCGTATGGCTGGCGCAGCCGATGCATTTCCCGTATCGACCGCGAAACCGCAGGCTGATCCACATGAAGAGCCTCGGCGGATTCGCCACGATGACCGCCAGCGCGGCCAGCAGCCAGCTCGGCGCCGCGGTGGGCGCCCACGCGTTCGCCACCATCGGCCCGGCCGGTGTCGTGGCGGTGCGCCAGTTCGTGGCCGCGGCGGTGTTGCTGCCGGTCGCCCGCCCGGACCCGCGAAGATTCACCTGGGCGCAGTGGTGGCCGACGATCGCGCTCGGCCTGGTGTTCGCCACCATGAACCTCAGCCTCTACACGGCGGTCGACCGGATCGGGCTCGGCCTGGCCGTCACGCTGGAGGTGCTCGGCCCGCTCGCCGTCGCACTGGCCGGGTCGCGCACCAGGCTGGACATCGTGTTCGTGCTGATCGCTGCCGCCGGCGTCTACGTGCTGGTGCTGCCCGGTCCGAGCAGCGACTACCTCGGCATCGGCGCCGGGCTGCTCGCGGCGGCCTGCTGGGCCGCGTACATCCTGCTCAACCGCCTGGTGGGGCAACGACTTCCCGGTCTGCAGGCACCGGCGGCGGCCACGAGCGTGTCGGCGCTGCTCTACGTCCCGGTCGCGATCTTCCTGATCGCGCAGGGCCAGTTCACCGGTGCCGCGGTGCTGTACGCGGTCGGCGCCGGCGTGTTCTGCAGCGTGGTGCCCTACGCGGCCGATGTGATCGCGCTGCGGAAGGTGCCCGCGCGGTTCTTCGGGCTGGCGTGCAGCGTGCACCCGGTGCTCGCCGCGCTCGCCGGCCTGGTCCTGCTGGGGGAGCGGCTCGAACTCCACCATTGGGCTGGAATCTTGCTCGTCGTCACCGCCAATGCACTCGCAGTCACTTGCTCCGAGTGGCCTGGATCACCTACCGTTCAGTCCGAAATGTGAATCCCCTTCACTTAGTGGGGTGTCCATGCGGACTGCAGTCATGACGGTCGTTGCCGCCCTAACAGGAGCTGCGCTGGTCAGCGGCCCGTTCGCGTGGGCTGATCCCGAGCCCTACCTCGTCGGAAGAGGGATCTCGGACGTCACGGGCCCGGCCGCCGAGAACGGCATGATGGGCTACTCCAAGTTCGACCAGAAGACGACGGGCATCGCCCAGCGGCTGCGGTCGCGGGCCTACGTCGTCGTCGACCGCGCGAACGGCAAGCGCGTCGCGTACGTCAACGCCGACCTCGCGATGATCTTCCGCGCGGTCCAGGAGGGCGTGCTCGCCAAGCTGCAGGCCAAGTACGGCAACACCTACACGCGCGAGAACCTGCTGCTGTCCGCCACGCACACGCACAGCGGCCCCGGCGGCCAGTCGCACAACCTCGCCTACAACCTGTCGATCCTCGGCATGCAACCGCAGGCTCTCGCGGCCGTGGTCGACGGCATCGCCGAGTCGGTCGTCGAGGCGCACGAGGACCTGAAGCCCGGCTCGATCAGCCTCGGCGTCGGCGAACTGACGAACGCGTCGGTCAACCGGTCGCGCGTCGCGTTCGACCGCAACCCCGACAAGGCCGCGTTCCCGCAGGGCATCGACCCGCAGATGACCGTGCTGAAGTTCAAGCAGTCCGGCGACGACGTCGGCGCGATCAGCTGGTTCGCCACGCACAACACGTCGATCACCAACGCCAACACGCTGATCAGCCCCGACAACAAGGGATACGCGGCGTACCAGTGGGAGCACGACGACAAGGGCGTGCGGTACCTGGACAACAGCGCGGGCTTCGTGGCGGCGTTCCCGAACACCAACGCCGGTGACATGTCGCCGAACCTCAACCTGAAGCCCGGATCCGGCCCCACCGAGAACGAGTGGGAGAACGCCCGCATCATCGGCGAGCGCCAGAACCGCAAGGCGCAGGAGATCTACAACGGTGCCACGGCGGCGGTCTCCGGCGGTGTCGACTACCGCCAGACGTTCGTGGACATGTCGGCCGTGCAGGTCGACGGCAGGTTCACGCCGGACGGCAAGGCGGGCACGACGTGCTCGGGAGTCGTCGGCGCGTCGACGATCGCGGGCAGCGTCGAGGACGGCCCGGCGATCCCCGGCTTCTCCGAGGGCATGCAGTCGCCGTGGAAGAAGCTGTTCGAGCCGCTGCAGATGGAGGTCCCGCAGTGGCTGCGGGACTGCCAGTTCCCCAAGGCCTCTCTGGTGCCAACGGGTCTGATCGGCGCGACGCCGAACATCGTGCCGCTGCAGCTGGTCCGGATCGGACAGTTGCACCTCGTGGCGATGCCGGGTGAGGTCACGATCACCGCGGGTCTGCGCATCCGCAAGGCCGTGGCCGCGGAATTGGGTGTCTCGCTGCGGAACGTGCTGATCCAGGGTTACTCCAACGACTACAGCCAGTACGTCACGACGCCGGAGGAGTACGACTCGCAGCAGTACGAGGGCGGCTCCACCCTGTTCGGCCGCAACACCACTCCCGCGTACCAGCAGGAGTTCGGCAAGATCGCGGCGTCGATGAAGGCCGGTACTCCGCTCGCCGCCGGTCCGAACCCCGGCAAGCCGCCGTTCACCGACATCGACCTGCAGACCGGCGTCGTGCTGGACGACAAGCCCGCCGACAAGAAGTACGGCGATGTTCTGAGTGCTCCTAAGCCGTCCTACACGCGCGGTGAGACCGTCACGGCCGTGTTCGTCACCGGGCACCCGAAGAACAACCTGCACCGCAACGGCACGTTCCTCGAGGTGCAGCAGCAGGTGAACGGTCAGTGGGTGCGCGTCGCCGACGACGGTGACTGGTCCACGCGCTACAAGTGGGAACGGGTCGGCATCGCGTTCTCGAACGCCACGATCACCTGGCAGATCCCGGCGGGCACGCCCGCGGGCACCTACCGGATCGTGCACCACGGCGACGAGAAGAGCGGCTGGACCGGCAAGATCACCGGCTTCACGGGAGCGACAGCCGGTTTCACGGTGGGCTGAGGCCCGCCACCTGACTCGGCCCCCGTCGGTTCGGCGGGGGCCGAGTTCTATTCCCGATGGCGGTGAGGCTGTCATTACGTTGTACACGATTTAATCGCGCACTAGGTTTCTTGGTGTCCACCCCGGAACGCCAGGAGGAAGTCATGAAGCGTCCAGTCCTCGAGCCCGCCGCCGCCGAGTTCGCCGCCGCCACCGCCCAGCCGCCGTTCCTGTTCGAGATCGCCCCGGAAGAGGGCCGCAAGGCCGTCGACGAGGTCCAGTCGAGTGCGATCGACAAGCCCGAGATCGACGAGCAATGGGTCGAGCTCGACGGCTTCAAGGTCCGCGTGGTCAAGCCGGCCGGTGCGACCGGTGAGCTCCCCGTCATCCTCTACATCCACGGCGCGGGCTGGGTCTTCGGCAACGCCCACACCCACGATCGCCTGGTCCGCGAACTGGCCGTCGGCGCCGGCGCGTCCGTCGTCTTCCCCGACTACTCGCTCTCGCCCGAGGCTCGCTACCCGGTCGCGATCGACCAGAACTACGCCACCGCGCGGTGGATCGTCTCCGAGGGCGCGTCGTACGGTCTCGACGCGTCGCGGATCGCGGTGGCCGGTGACTCGGTCGGCGGCAACATGGCCGCGGCGTTGACGTTGCAGGCCAAGGAACGCGGCGACGTCTCGCTGAAGGCCCAGGTGCTCTTCTACCCGGTGACCGACGCGTCCTTCGACACCGACTCGTACCTGCAGTTCGCCGAGGGCTACTTCCTGCGCCGCGACGGCATGCAGTGGTTCTGGGACCAGTACACGACGAACCCGCAGGAGCGCGCCGAGATCACCGCCTCGCCGTTGCGCGCGACCACCGAACAGCTGGAAGGCCTGCCGCAGGCGCTGGTGATCACCGCCGAGGCCGACGTGCTGCGCGACGAGGGCGAGGCCTACGCGGACAAGCTGCGCGAGGCCGGCGTGCCCGTCACCGCCGTCCGGTACGCGAGCGTGATCCACGACTTCGTGATGCTGAACGCGTTGCGCGGCACGCACGCCGCCGAGGCCGCGATCACCCAGGCCGCGGGGTTCCTGCGCACCGCGCTCCAGGCCTAGCCGAGGTGATCGTTCGCTCCGCTGACCCAGGCGATGTACCGGTCGGCGGAGCGGCGCACCGCGTTCTTGGCATCGACGAGCACCGCGCCGTCCAGCAGTGAGTAGATCCGGTCGAACGGATAAGGCTCCAGCCGCTCCACGATCCGCCGCACCAGCCCCGCGGACAACGGAATCCGGTTGGGGTAACTGCGCATGAACGTCACCCACCCGGTGTCCGGCACCGGAACCATGGTGTCCCCGACGAGCAGCGTGCCCTTCCCACCGGCTCCGAAGGCGACGTGCGCGACCGCGGCACCGGGGAAGTGCCCACCGGCTTCGACGAGCGTGACGCCGGGCAGCACCTCGAGAACACCGGACCACTCCCGGATCACCGGGTCTTCGCGCTGCACCCACTGCCGGTCGGCCGAGTGCACCAGGACCGGGACGTTGCCGAGCCGGTGGCTGAGACTCACCTGCGAGCCGTACATGTGCGGGTGGCTCGCGACGATCACGGCGGCCCCGCCCAGTTCGACGATCTTGTCGACCAGTTGCTGGTCGACGTAGTTGGGCGGGTCCCACAGCAGGTTGCCCTGATCGGTCTGCACCAGGTGCGTGCGCTGACCGATGGAGAACTCCGGCGTCCGGTGCAGCTGGTGCAGACCCGGTTCCAGCTCCACGTGCTCCAGCACGTGGTCCTCGGAAGCAAGCTCGTCCAGCGTCGTCCACACCTGACCGGACGCGGGCACCCACTGCCGTTCGTCCACGCAGATCGCACAGTCGGCGGCCGGCGGCTGAGCGCTGTCGGGGTGCTCCACGCCGCAGGTTCCGCAGATCCAGATCGTCATGATCGGGAGTCTTCAACCTCCAGCGCGATCGAGGTCAAGGGTTGATCCGCACCGTCTCCTCGACCCGGAACGGCGTGCCCTGCTGACAGGTGGTCATCGCCCCGGGCTCGGCCCGCCCGGTCACCTCGATCTCGGCGCCGGCCACCGCGATCGCGGGGTCGGCGCCGAGCAGCAGGTACTGGGCGGTGCCGGTGTTCAGCGTCAGGCAGCCGGCCTCGACGCCCCCGGCCACCGTGCCGCGCACCGTCATCGCACCCGGCTGCGGCGCCCGCGTCGGCGTCGTGGTGAGCGGCGCGGACGAGGGTGGCAGCGGTGCCGGAATGCTCGGCGTGGACGTGTCGGACGCCGGAGAGCTCGACGCGGGCGCCTGGGGCGGTGCCTGCTGGCCGGCGCAGGACGCCAGCATCAGGCAGAACAGCACGGCCGCTAACCCGCGCATCTCGCGTCACCTCCGGTGGACCACGGCGACCGGGCACGGCGCGTGGTGGAGCACAGCGTGGCTGACCGAGCCCAGAATTGCACGCTTCACCGCGCCGCGGCCGTGGCTTCCGACCACGATGAGGGCAGCGCCGTCGGCCGCCTGGAGCAACGCGCGGGCCGGGGCGTCGAACGCGACCTCCTGGGCGACGTGCACCGAGGGGTGACGGGAGCGGTGCGGGGCGAGCTGTTCGTCGAGGAGCTTGGCGAGGTCCCTGCGGATGTGGTCGAAGTCCTGCTCGGGCAGTTCGGCCCAGCCGACGTCGTTCCACGCGTAGACGGCCAGGAGCTCGCGGCCGTGGCGGGAGGCGAACGCGAAGGCGAACTCGATCGCGTCGGTGGAAGTCTCGGAGCCGTCGATACCCACGACCACCTGGCCGTCCAAGGGGCCGGAGCGCGTCACGACGACGGGGCGGCCACCGATCGACACCAGTTCGGAGGCGGTGGAACCGAGGAACATCTCGGCGATCCCCGTGCGGCCGGAGGACCCGAGAACCAGCAACGAGCCTTCCTCGGCGGCGAGCACGTCGACCGCGCGGCCGAGGCCGACGCGGGTCGAGACCGGGAGGTCCGGCCAGCCCTGCCTGATCTCGGCGGACAGCTCGGCGAGGTGGTCCTCGGCGGCGCGCGCCAGCGTCTCCTCGGTGACGAACTCCGGGATCGGGGCGGACGTCGGCGTGAAGACGGGCTCGGGCATCGGAGCGCGGACCGCGTGCACGACCTGCAGAGCCGCACCACACCGTGAAGCTTCCTCGGCGCCCCAGAGAACGGCTCGCCGCGCGAGGTCGGAGCCGTCGAAACCCACCACGACCGTGGACATGAGAAACCACCTCCAACCAGGGCATACCCAGCTGGAGGTGGTTCTAAATGCGATCTAGTTGATGATGAACTGCGAACCTGGCTCGATCAGGATGTCGCCGTCACGCGAGTTGGTGATCGTGACGTTCGTCAGGTGCGCCGAGCCGCGGGCCTGGGCCATCGCGAGGATGCCCGAGCCGTTGTTGGACTTGTCGATGCGCACGTTGGTGATCCGCACGTCCGGCATGCCGCTGCCACCACCCTTGAACTGGATGCCGTCGTAGGTGGAGTCGTAGATCTCGGTGTCCCGGATGACCACCCCGGGGATGGCGAGGTTCTGCGAGAACAGCGTGATGGCGCCGAACTCCTGCGCCTCACCCCAGAACGCGCCACCGGTGCGGTACAGGGCGTTGTTGGCGAGCGTCGTCGTGCCGCCGAACGGCAGCGGGTCGTGGTCGGTCGCCAGCATGATGCCCGGGTAGTTCGCGGTGTCGGAGATGATGTTGTTCTCCGCGCGGTTGTTGGAACCTCCGTAAATCGCGATTCCGTTGGCACGCCACGGCAACGCGATCGTGTTGTTGAGGAACGCGTTGCCACTGCCCACGTCGACGTTCTGGTCCTTCACGTACTTCGACGCCCACACCGCCAGCGCGTCGTCGCCCGTGGTGCGGAACGACGAGTTGAACACCGTGGAGTTGCGCGTGCCGTTGGTGAAGTTGATGCCGTCGGCGTAGGTGTCGCGGATTCGCATGCCGCTGAACTGCAGGCCGTCGCCGGGGTTCCAGCGGTCGGGCAGGTTCGTGTAGTCGCGGCCGACCCACACGCCGACGTTGGCGTGCTCGATCCACACGTTGGTGATCTTCGTGTTCTTGCCGAACCGGCCGTTGAGGCCGACGCCGCCCTCCGCGTTGCCGTCACCGCCGCGGATCCGGCCGGAACCGAAGATCGCGATGTCGGAGATCTGCGTGTTGTCGTCGATGTCGAACCCGAAGTTGCCCTCGTGCGGGTGGTTGATCGTGCCCGCGTCCTGCGGCTGCGTCAGCGAGAACAGCTGCGAGTGCCACATGCCGGCGCCGCGGATCGTGACGTTGCGGATGCCGACCTGGTTGTACTGACCGGAGTTGAACAGGGTCAGGATCTTCTTCTCCTGGCGGAACCTGCCTTCCGGGATCCAGACGCACGGGATCTCGCCGTTCTGATCGGCGGTCACCGCGCGCTGGATGGCATCCGCGTCGTCCGTCTGGTCGTTCGCGACAGCCCCGTACTGCGTGATCGACACGCACTCGGCGGGCTTCTGCGCGGCCGGAGCGACCTGCTCCAGGTCGATCAGGTCGATGACGTAGAACTGCGCGTTGTCACCGGAGTCGCGCTGCAGCTTGAACTTCGTGCCGGCCGGGTAGCTGTTCGCCAGCAACGTCGAGGACTCGTCGAACAACCTGCGAGCGTCGCCACCCGGCCGGTTCGTGAGGCCCTCGGGGTCGTCGGTGCTGCCGTACAGCCAGCTGTGCCGCGACGAGAGGTTCAGCTTCTGCACGAACTGGTCGTTGGCGTACAGGCTGATCGTCGCTTCCTGGCCACCGCCGGCTGCGGCGTCCGGGATCGAGTTGCGCACGACGATCGAGTTCGTGCTGACGGTCGAGGTGATCTCCACGAACTGGCCCTGCGCGTCGAGCCGCACCGACTTGCGGCCACTGGACTCGCTGCCGAAGTTGGTGTGCCCGAACGTGCGCTTCGCGTCCGCCTCCAGCAGCTGGCCCTGGTAGCGGCCGCTTTCGGCCTCGTAGCTGGTGAACGGAACCGAAGCGCCGCGTCCGACCACAATGGACTGAGCCGCGGCGTTGTTGTTCTCGTTGGTTTCGGCGACCTGGCCGGTGGCGTCGGCGGTCGCGGTGGCCGTGGCACCGCCGTTGGTGGCGGTCCAGGTGCCGACGTTGACCGTGACGGTCTGACCGGCGTTGATAGCGAAAGTGTTGGCGTTCAACGTGCTGCCACCGACGACCACGCGCGTCACCGATGCACCTGCGGCTGACGTGCCGCGGTTGTTGACCGACACCGCGAACGTCACCTGCTGACCGGCCGCCGGTGACGACGGGTTCGGCGTGATGCCGGTGATCTGCAGGTCCGGTCCGGGCGCCTGGCCGACGACCAGGGGAGAGCCGGAGGTGAAGGTGTTGTTGCCCTCGTTGGTCTCCGGGACCTGGTTGGCCGGGTCCACCGCGGCCGCGGCCGCGTAGGACCCGGCGCCCCGACGGCCCGCGTCGACGTTGACGGTGGCCGTGGCTCCAGGGGCGAGCCCGCCGACCTGGGCGGTACCCGCTGAACTGCCTCCGAGGGTGACGTTGAGCGTGGTCGCGCCGGACGCCACGGTGCCGCCGTTGCGCACGGTCGCGGTCAGCCTGATCGCGTCCGCCTCACTCGGGCTGGCGGGCGTCCACGTCAGGTTCGTGACGGTCAGGTCGGGAGCCGGTGCGGCCGCACCGAACACCTGGAACTCGGCGACCTGGCCACCGGGCGCGCCGGTGTTCGAGTAGAAGTGCAGCCTGACGTCCGCCACCCGGCCGCTCACCGGGATCGTGACGCTGTTGCCGCTCGCGGGGTCGAACCGGTAGTCCGCCCGTGCCTTCAGGGTCGCGAACGCCGTGGCGCTCGACTCGCGGCCCAGCACCTCGAAGTTCTGCGTGCGCGCACCCCAGACGCCGTCCGGGTTGAGCTTCACGACGACCGAGGTGACGTCCGCGTTCGAGCCCAGCTTCGCGGTCAGGTGACCGGGGAAGCCGTTGGACTCCCAGTACGTGCCGGTGTTGCCGTCCACGGCGTTCGCGGCCGCGAAGTCGTGCACGTGACCCGATTCCTCGACGGGCTTGCCCTGAGCCAGGTTGTCGCCGGTCGGCGGCGGGTCGACCGGGCCGGACTCGCCGTGCACCTCGAACTCGCTCAGCTGGCCAGCGGGCCAGGCGGTGTTCGCGGTGATCGTCACGCGGACGTACCGCACGGACGTCGCCGCGAAGTCCAGCGTCACGGTGTTGTTCGACGCCGGCGAGAACACCCTGCTGCCGGACCCGGAGATGTCGCTGAACTGCGAGCCGTTCGAGCTTCCTTGCACAGCAAGCGTTTGCGTGCGCTGTTCCCAGTTCGAGGGCAGCCGCAGCACGACCTTGCTGACGTTCTTCGCGGTGCCCAGGTCGGCCTGGATCCACTGCGGGAACACGTTGTTGGTGCTCTCCCAGTAGCTGCCCTGGTTGCCGTCGTCGGCGTTTCCGGCGCCGTACGGGCCGTTGGTGCTCGACGCGGTCAGGTTGGCGGAGAGCCTTACGACTGCTGCTCCTGCCGTTGGTGTCAGTCCGAAGAGTGTCAGTGCGGTGACGAGTGCAGCACTCACCGCACGCTTCATGAGCGTGGATTTCATGGAATTGTCCTTCACGGCAGGGAAATCAACTGATATTGATCTTGAAGGTGGTCGTGGTGTTCCTGATGTCCTGGAAGTTGTTGCTGAACCGAATGCCGTTGATCGTCACTTCACCGACGGCAGGGCCCTGGTTGGGTTCGGGCATCTCGTTGGCCCACAGGCCGAAGCCGGACTTGGCGTCGAACTGGTCACCGCTCTTGCGCGCACCCGAGATGCTGACGTTGGACAGGACGGTGTCCTGGAAGATGTTCTCGGCCGCACCGTTGTACTTGGTCTGGAACATGATTCCGCTGTACGTCGGGTCGATGATCTCGACGTCGCTCACCCGGATCCCGGTGTACTTCTTGGAAGCCGAGAACATCCAGATCGCGCCGAACGTCTGCGCGCCCCAGAAATGGCCGCCGGAACGGACCAGGGTGAGGCCGCTGAACGTCGTCGGCTCCGGCCCGAAGTCCTCCATCGGGTAACCGAAGTCGAGCGAGCTGATCGTCACGGCGGAGTAGGTGAGCGTGTCCGCCACGTAGATGTTGCGGAACACGTTGTTCTTGCCGCCGTAGACCGCGAGACCCGCCGCGCGCCACGGAGTCAGCACGCTCAGGTTCTCGAAGGTGTTGTTCTGCTGGCCGGCTCCGCCGGAGTCGGTGGCGGCGAACAGCGCGAACGCGTCGTCACCGGTCGACCGGGCCTCGATGTTGGAGACCCTGTTGCCCGCCGACCCGTTGGTCATGTTGAGGCCGTCCGCGTACATGTTGCGGATGCGGCTGTCCTTGATGACGTTGTTGTCGACGTTGTTGCCCCAGAACAGGCACATCATGTGCTCGACCCAGATGTTCTCGATGGTCATGTTCTGCACGTCGGCGAAGTTGAACACCTTGCCCGGCCCGTTGATGCGCGCGGTGTAGTTGCCGAACACCGCGAACCCGCTGAACGTCGAGCCGCTCGCGGACGACTGCGCGTCGAAGCCGATGTCGGTGTTCTCCTGGCCGGTCGGTGCCTGGAACCTGGTGAACCACGGTCCCGCGCCGATCACGCGGATCGCCTTGCCGTAGACGGTGAACTTCTGGCTGGTCTGGTAGGTGCCCGCGGGCAGGTAGACGCCGATCAGGGTGCCGGTGGTGTCCATGCGGACGCGGTCGAGCGCGTTCTGCACGTCCTGGTGGGTGAACCCGGCGGGTACGGCATAGCGTGCGGCGTCGGGGTTCCCGGCGGCGCGGACGTCCTCGAAGTTCACGAAGTCGATCGCGTAGTTCGTGGTGTTGGCCGCGTCCTTCTGCAGCTTGATCTTCGTGCCCGCCGGGAACGTCGAGCCGAGCGTCACGTTCGCCTCGTCGTAGATGTGGCGCGGCCCGCCCGCTCCGGGAGAGTTGCCCGGCTCGGCTTCGTTGCCGTAGAGCCACATGTACTTCGACGTCAGGTCGATGGCCTTGTGGAACTGGCCGTTGACGTAGACGTTGAGGTTCGAGGTGATGCCACCGCCACCCGAGTTGTCCGGGATGGAGAAGCGGGTGACCAGCGTGTTCGTGGGGCCAGACGTCGTGAACTCGACCGACTGGCCGGTGCTGTTCAGCGTGACGGCCCTGCGGCCGGACGCCTCACCCGCCAGGTCGCCGATCGTCCTGTTCGGACCGAGGACCTGCGCGCCACCGCCGGTGACCGCGTCCTCGGCCTCGACGTGCTGCCACGGAACGCTGGCACCACGGCCGATGAACAGCGACTGCTCGCTGGTGTTGTTGCCCTGCTTGGCCGGGATCTCGTTGCCGTCGTTCGCGATCGTGGTGCGGATCGTGTACCGGCCGTCCGCCGCGGCCCAGGTGCCGAGGCTGACCGGTGCGGTCGTGGCGCCGGCGTTGATCGTGCCGCTGTGGCTCGCGGGGAACGTGCGGACGGTCTGGCCGTTGCTCAGGATCGTGAGCGTGATGCCGTGAGCGCCCGCGGCACTGTTGATCGTGCCCTGGTTCTTGATCGCGACGGTGAACGTGGTGTTCTGACCACTGCTCGGGTTGCTCGGTGACCAGGCCGGTACCGCGACGAGGTCGGAGCTCGGCACGGGCGTGACGACGAGCGGGTCCGGGTGCAGGCGGGAGTTGTTGGTCTCGTTCTGCTCCGCGACCTTCTTGGTCTCGTCGACCTTCGCGGTGTACTGGTACGAGCCTTCCGGACGGGCCGCGATCGTGGTGCTCACGTTCGCCTGCGCGCCCGCTTGCAACGCGCCGACCTGGGCGGTGCCCACGGCGGTGGTGCCCAGGAAGAACGTCACGTCGGTGGCACCGGACGCGGCTGACCCGGCGTTGCGGACGGTGGCGTTCAGCGTGATCTGGTCGGTTTCGACGGGGCCGGCCGGAGTGAACGACGTGGCGGTGACGGTGAGGTCGGGGTTCGGGGCAGGGGTGCCGAACACCTGGATCTCCGCCACCTGGGCGCCGGGCGCGCCGGTGTTGGACGTGAACCGCAACTGCACGTCGGCGACGCGGGCGCTGACGTTGATCGTGACGCTGTTGCCGCTCGCCGGGTCCCAGCGGTAGTCGCGGCCCGCAACGAGGCTCGTGAAGCCGGTGGCGCTCTGCTCGCGGCCGAGCACCTCGACGTTCTGCGTGCGGGCGCCCCAGACCGGGTCGGGGTTGAGCTTGAGCGCGATCGAGCTCAGGTCCGCGTTCGATCCCAGTTGGACGGTCAGCGTGCCGGGAAGGCCGTTGGACTCCCAGTAGGTCTGGACGTTTCCATCATTGGCGTTGGCCGGGACGAACGTGTGCACGTAGCCGGACGCGGTGACGGGCTTGCCCTGCGCGAGGTTCTCGCCGGTCGCGCCTTCCCGCGTCACGGAGTTGCTGGCGGGGGACTGGTTGCCCGCCGCGTCCCTGGCGATCACGTGATAGGTCACGCGGAGGCCGTCGGGCTGGGTGTCCGTGTACGTGGTGCCGGTGAGCGTGGTGCGAAGGCTGCCGTTGGCGTAGACGTCGTAGCCGGTCACGCCGACGTTGTCCGTGCTCGCGTTCCAGGTCAGGCGGATCTGGCCGGACTGCGGCTGGGTGAAGGCGAGATTGCCCGGTGCGCTGGGTGCCGTGGTGTCACCGCTGGTGGGGCCGTGGACCTCGAACTCGCTGAGCTGACCGGCGGGCCAGCCGGTGTTCGCGGTGATCCGCAGCCTGACGTACCGCGTGGTGGCCGCGGTGAAGCCGATGGTGACGGTGTTGGCGGCGCTGGGGTTGAACTCGTACCCCTTGGACGCCACCAGATCCGTGAAGGTGGTGCCGTCCGTGCTGGTCTGGACCGACAGGGTCTGGGTGCGGGTGCCCCAGTTCGCCGCGGGGAGCTTGAGGACCACCCGGTCGGCCTTGACCGCCGAGCCCAGGTCCGCCTGGATCCATTGCGGGAACGCGTTGTTCGCGCTCTCCCAGTAGGTCGACTGGTCGCCGTCGCCGGCGTTGCCCGGCCCGTAGGTCTGGTTGGTGCTGCTGGCGCTGTAGGTGGTTGCCAGGAGCGTCGGGTCGAGGGCTCCCACGGCTTGCGCGGCAGGGGCGATGACGAGCGTTGCTGCCGTGAGCGTCAAAGCGGCTAACGGGGCTAGCAGGGAGCGGACGCGTGTCGTCGTTGACATGGCGTGCTTGGCCCTTCTCGGTGGGGACGCGAGGGGGTGTGGTGCGCCTCACCGTAGAAGTGCCTAGCAGATTACCGCAATATGTCGACGTGATTGCGCAAATTTGCGACAGAGCCCTCTGAACAGGAAAGACCTGCCTCAGTTCCGGTACCTGAACCCCGTCGTGGGCGCGGCAAGGCGATCACCAGCGGCGGCTCATCTGCCGGTGCAGGAGGTTCGTTCCCGAACGTCCCCGATAAATTGATTCTCTGTCGATCGGCTCGCTTGCGACGGCTTGCCTTCGTGTTGCAGCGTTTGCGCAAGGCTTGCGCAAACCTCAGAGCGTCGCGAACAACCTTCTGGCTCGGTTCAGCAGATCCAGCCTGTGCTCACGCGCCTTGAGCGAGTGGCCCTCGCCGGGATAGACGACGAGTTCGGAGTGCCGCACGGCTCGGTGCAGCAGTTCGGCTTGCTCCAGCGGAACGTTGGTGTCCTCGGCGCCGTGCACGATCAACAGTGGCGTGCGGATGCGGTCCGCGTAGGTGAGCGGGCTGTGCTCAGGGCTGTCGCCCAGCGCCGCCTCGAATGTGCCCCACTCGCCCTTCTCGATCAGCTTCGGCCAGTCGGAGATGCCCGCGCCGACCAGTGCGGCCTTGAACCTGTCGGTCCGGGTCGTCGCCCACGCGGCCATGAATCCGCCGTGGCTCCAGCCCGAGATGCCGAGCCTGTCCGGGTCGGCCACTCCCTGCTCGACGAGGAGGTCGATCCCGGTTTCGACGTCGTGCCACTCCTCCTGGCCGACGCGTCCGGCGACGGCCGCCGCGAACTCGTGGCCCCTGCCCAGGCTTCCTCTGGGGTTGGGCAGGAAGCTCGCGAAGCCCTGGTGCGCGAACCATTGCGCGGACGGCACCCAGTGCAGCTGGAAGTCGTCGGACCAGCGGTCGTACGGGCCGCCGTGGATCAGGGTGATGAGCGGGAACGGCCCGTCGCGCCGGGTCTTGTTCGGTGGCAGCACCAGGAGGCCGTCGAGGTCGAGTCCGTCCCTGGCTCGGTAGCGGAGGCGTTCCTGGACGCCCCACTCGACGTCGCCGAGCTGGTCGGCGTGACCGCCTCGCGGCCGGTGCGCGCCCGTGATGCGGCCGAGGAGTCCGTGGCCGAGGCGGTGGAACTCGGTGTCGAGCCCGGTCGCGACGACCATGATCGGTGCGTGGCCGTCGTCCTGGATCAGGTCTGTGGGGCAGCCTGGCAGGCCTTCGGTGAGGTTGCGGTGGTGCTGGTCGAAGACGGCGTTGCCGCCCTGCAGGTGCGGCGGTGTCAGCGCGAGGTAGCAGACCTCGTCGTTCCACCACACGGGTTTCCCGGCGTCGGCCGGGGTCGGGCCCAGATCGGTGATCTCGCCGTCGCGGATCACGTGCAGCGCGGGGTGGAGCAGGCCGGGGTCGATCTCCGGCGACGACCAGGTGATCACCGCGAGCCGTCCGTCGGGATGCCTGGCGACTTCGGCGACGTGCCGTCCGGGGACGTGCACATCCCTGGGCGGGGCTGTGTCCGCGGCAGGCGGGCAGTGGTCGACCACCATCTCGTCGGTCAGATCCCGCACCCCGAGGCCCCCTGTCTTGGTGCGTGTCATTCTGCCGCCCCGGCTGTCGAACGCCCAAGTCGCCGCTGCGTCGAATGCCGTCGAACCGCTGAGCCGCCCAACAGACCACCGAGCGCACTGGTATTCGCTCGCTTGGTCCATTCACGAACCACGAGTCCCAACTCCGTGCCAGGACACGAAAACCGGCTCTGACCAGCAAGATCACCTCGCCGGCAAAACCTTAAAGGCATTTAAAAGCAACGTGGTCTAGTCCGATTTGAACCCCGTCCGTGACCTTCCCGTAGTCACCGGTACAACACCGATGAACACCCCGAGGAGAATCGAATGGGCGCTCGACACCGCAAGCCCGCCATGATCGGCGCGGGCGCCATGCTCGCGGTCGCTGCTGTCGCCGGTGGCATCTTCGCCTTCAGCGGCACCGACTCGAACGCGGCTGAGGACTGCGGCGGACTGGACACCGCCCTGCAGAACAACCTGAACTTCATCGCCGGTCAGCAGGCGAACCCCGACGCTCAGTCGGAGGCTCGCATCGCCAACCGGCAGGCGGTCGTCAACCTCATCAACCAGCGGCGCAAGGCGGCCGGCTGTGGCAACAAGGTCCAGGCGCAACAGCCCGCGAAGGGCGAGGCCGCCACGTCCGGCGAGGACTGCGGCGGGCTCGACAAGGCGTTGCAGAACAACCTGAACTTCATCGCGGGGCAGAAGGCCAGCCCGGACTCGCAGTCCGAGGCCCGCATCGCGAACCGGCAGGCCGTGGTCGACCTCATCCAGCAGCGGCGCAAGGCGGCCGGCTGCAAGGGTGACGGCGGCGCGGGCAACGCCAATCAGGGCAACAACAACCAAGGCAACAACGCTGGTAACCAGGGCCAGGCCACGGCCCAGCCCGCCCCGAAGCCCGATGCGAACCAGGGCAACAACAACGGTGGCGGCGCGTCCGGCCAGCAGGTCTGCAACGGTTCTACCGTGACGCTCTCCGGCGAGGGCGGCGCTCCCGCCGCGTCGAGTGGCGAGTTCCCGATCGGCACCACGCTGAAGGTCACCAACCTGGACAACAACAAGTCCACCACCGTGAAGGTGGCGTCGGTGTCCGGTAGCTGCGTGCTGCTCAACAACGCGGCCTTCGAACAGGTCCGCGAGCCCGGCAAGTTCCTGATCCGCAAGGCGAAGATCGAGAAGATCGGCTGATCACCGATCCACTGTGGACGGGTGTTCCCTGAAAGGCGCGGGGGAACACCCGTCCTCAGTCGTGTCTCAGGCCCAGTCCCACCGAAATCCCCGGACACCCGGCTGAACGTCCAAAGCCACGTCCAGCAAGGTCCGGCCCGGATCCACGGCGGAGTTGTCGGAGAGCTGCACGACAGAATTCGGCGGCGACCCCTCGAACGTCACTTCCAGCACGTACTCCCGTGCCGGCAGGCGGAACTTGCGCTCGTAGCTCGTCGCAAGTGGACACGGCGCGGCGTTGACCAGCTCGTGTTCGATCACGATGCTCTCGCCCTTGCGCAGCACCTTGTCGAACAGCAGCTCCGCCACCACGAACCCCTGCGTCTCGTCCGCGACCAACCGCCCGATCTGGCAGTTCTTCAACGCCCGCACCTCGGGCAACGGCCGGTCGCGCTCGTCGACGTGCATGATCACGACCCACCGGTCGGGCCCGTTCATCGACGCCGACAGCACCTGGCGGGAACGGAACGACCGCTCGGTGCGGTCCGCCCCGATGGTCACGAAGTCCTGCTGGCTGACCCGGATCAGCTGGTCGTCCCACCGCGTCTCCATGTCGTCGAGCGCGTGCTCGACCTGGGACGGCTCCGACCAGAACGCGGACATCGGCGCCGGGGCCTTGCGCAGCCACCGGCCACGCGGCCGGGGCGGCCCGAGAAGCTCGTAGAGGTGCCCCGGCGGCACCTGCAGGATGTGTTCCAAGTGGACTACGGCCTGCAGCGACTTCTTGCGCTCGGGCTTGCTGCGACCGGTCTGCCAGTAGCTCAGCGTCGCCAGGGACACGGACACGCCGTGCTGGGAGAGGTGTTCGCGGAGTCGCTCCAGGCCGAGACCACGATTGGTGATCGCCGACCGGAGCGCTTCCGCGAACTCGTCCACGCGCGTCACGCTAAAGCATCGATTCGTCCTGGTGTAGCCCCTGTGGGCCACGGTACGGCCGATAGGTGACCTGACGCCCGTTCATCACCATCTCGATCTCGACCGTTTCGTTCGTCGCCTCGCCCATCGGCCGCAGCAGCACCGGGTTGCCGCCCGGCTGGTGGATCCGCACGTTCACGCGCTGCTGGGTCGCGATGAGGTGTCCGACCAGGTCACGTGCGTTGCCGGCGCCGCTGTTCTCCTGGGCGTCGGGCTGCATGTTCCAGTTCAGGTTCTCCACCAGCGCGCCGACCATGTGCCCGGTGTGCATCGGCCTGTTGACGGTGAAGTCGGCCACTGCCTTGGCCACCGCGGGGCTCTTCGACGCGAGCTCCACGACCTGCAGCCGCAGCGCCGCCGGGTGGACCTGCTTCGCCGCGCCGATCGCGGCGTACAGGCCGTTGTCGGTGGTCGGCGGCGGGTTCTGGCCGCGCAGCACGTCCGTGTTGAGATGCCGGATCTGCCGCAGGGTCTGGTTGAGGTGATCGGACGCCACGATCCCGTGCGCCGCCACCACCTTCTGGTCCTTCTGGACACCTGCCTGCTGCTGCCCGAACGGCGCGGGCAGCGGTGCCGACACGGCCGGGCTCATCCGGTTCTTCGCCGGCGCGCCGAGCTGCGTCTCCATCTTGCGGGGCGGGCTCCACGTGTTCGTGGTCTGCCCCTCGGCGGGCGGGCGGAACGGCTCGACGACCCGCTGCTCGCCGGTCGAGAGCCGCTCGCGTTCGTCGGCGAACGCGGTGCCCTTCTTGGCGGGCTTGCCGTCGAAGAAGCGCTCGGTCACGTTCGGCAGCGCGGTGTGCGACTGGGGCAGCTTGCCGTCCTTGATCAGCCCGTAGGCGATCCTGGACAGGTCGGTGCCGGTGTCGCCCGAGACGAAGTCCGCGGTGAACGCCTGGCCGCGCACGGGGTCGCGGTTGTTCTGGACGTCGACCCTGACGAGCTCGGCGGCCGCGGCCAGCTTCGCCTGGTCGACCGGGACGGTCCCGGCCTTCTCCTCCGGCGTGCGCGGGTCGTAGTGACCGGCGATCTCCACGGCGTGGAACCTGTTCAGCGACGAGCTGAGCTGCCCGAACTCCGTCGCGCCCTCGCCGAACTTCACCGACGGGTCGGCGAGCGGCACCAGTGCGTCGAAGAACAGGTTCGGTTCCGGCGTGTAGGGCAGCAACGGGTGGATGCCTTGCTGGGTGCGGCGCGCGTGCATGTCCGCGTCGATCATGTGCACGAACCGGTCCGCGAAGCCCGGCTCGTTCAGCTTGGCCTTGTAGGCCTGCTTCTGCGCGTCGCTGGTCTTCGAGTCGCCATCGATGCGGGCCGTGACGTCCGCGTGCAGCTGCTCCGGCGTGATGGCCACGCGGTAACCGCCGCCGACCATCAACGGGCGCAACGGCGCCGGGGTGTCGGGGCCGTCCGCCGGGCCGACCTCCTCGGCGGCCATGAGCTGCTCGACGTGGTCGAAGACGTGGCCGCCCTCGCGCGTCCTGCGGTCGCCCGCGTCGAAGTCCATGATCGACACGTACGGGTGCGTTCCGTTGGCCGCCAACGCCGTCACCGCGTACTCGTGCGCGTTGCTCTGCAGCGTCGCGTTGCGGGTCTCGCCGAACTTGAAGCCCTTCGGCCCGTGCGGCACGCTCACCAGCGCGATGGGCTCCGTGCGACCGTTGACCACCGGTGCCGCGGCCGTCATCGCGTCGTCGATGTCCTGCTGCGACGACGCGTTCACGCCGAGCACGAACGCCACGCGGCCGTCCATGTTGTTCGTGTTGGCCATGACGCCGTTGATGACGTCGTCGAGCTGGTTCAGCTCGCCCGCCCGGACGATCATGCTCACGACGAACGCCGGTGGCTCGTTGTTCGCGATGCTGTCCCTGGTGCGCCGCAAGTAGTTCTCGGCCGTGATGGGCGTGAGCGTCTGCCCGTTCGCGAGGTTCTCGAACGCGGCATTGTGCACGCCGTTCTCGTTGCCGAGCTCGACCTCCGGCGCATCCATGTCCACATCGGACGGTTCCTCGCCCGCGTCGAACACGTGGTCGTCGTCGCGGCGGCGCTTGGTGGGATCGCCGTCCTGGTCGACGTCCATCGTGTCCGGACGCTCGCGCTTGGGCATGTTCGGCGCGGGCAGATCGGCGTCGAACGCCGTCGGCTGCGGCCGGTTGTGCGACTGCAGCGCGGTCATCCGGCTCTCGATCAACTCCAGGTGACGAGGCTTGAGCTTCGCGTCCGCCCGGTCGATGCCGGCGGTCATGGGGGAGTTGTCGCTGACTACGCGTCCCTTGCCGTCCTGGTGCTGGAAGATCGGCTTCACGTCACCGGTCTCGAGGTACTCGTCGCGCAGGCCGAGGAAGTGCCCGACCTCGTGCGCGAGCCTGCGCTGGTCGGTGTGCGCGGGCCAGGTCAGCTGGTTCGCGCGGCCCTCGGGGTCGTCGGTGACGTTGATCGTGGCGTGCGCGTCGCCGGGGTTGTCCGTGAACTCCACCGTGACGTGGAACTGCTCGCCACTGGGCAGCCGGTACCCCTGGTTGAACATCTCCTCGACGCCCGCGCGGGTCCGGTCCCGGATGTCACCTTCCGCGTTGTCCAGGTGCAGCCGGACCGTGAAGTCCCGCACCGGCACGCCGTCGACGTTCAGCACGCGGTTGTCGTAGGCGATCGGTCCGCGCCAGGACTGCATGGTGATGCCCCGCGGCCCGACCGTCGTGGTGTTCAGGACACCGCCGTCCTCGCCGCGCACCCAGCTGGTCGCCGGGGTCGTGGCGCGGGCGTCCGCGATGGCCTGGGAGGACACCGGCGTCCGAGGGTCGAACCACGGCGCGCTGGTCGCGGTGCTGTGCAACGGGTTCTGCTTGCCCGGAGCCGCATCGGCCGGGGGAGCGGGCGGTGCTGCGTCCGTGTCAGTGTCATCGTCGAGCATCGCGTAGGAGTCGAGGATCTCGGCCAGCTCGGCGATCTTGTCGTCGTTCAGCCCCAGCCCCGCCGGAAGACCGTCGAGGTTGCTGTTGACCGCCGCGGTGAACTGCGCCGAGCTCACCGCACCGCCGTTGGGGATGAGCTGCGCCTCGGCCATCACCTGGAACAACCACATCGCCTGCGCCGGGGCTTCGGTGCCGTGGTCGCCGAACTTGGCCATCGCCTGGCCGAGGCTCGGCGCCTCGACGAGACCCTCGACCGCGGCCTCCTGCGCGAAGTTGAACGCGCGGTTGTAGCCCTTGTCGTGGTTGAAGATGTCCGCGGCGACTCGGTCCGGATCGGCGTTGAGGCCGTCCGCGCCGTTGACCGTGGACCACAGCTGGTGCGCCCACTCGTCGAACCTGGCCCGGTTGTCCGGGTTGCCGAGGTCGCCGAACTGCCGCAGTTGCGCGGTCTCGATGATCGGCCGCTCGAACGCCTTGTTGAACGTCCGCGCGACCTCGTCGATGCCGTGCTCCTGGACCATCGCGGCGATCTCGTCGGTCCTGGTGTCGAGCACCACCGAGGCGTGCAGCAGGTGCAGCCCCGCTTCGGATTGCACGTACTTGCGCGGGTCGGACTGCAGCTTCATCTCGACCAGCTTGGCCATCGGGGACGCGGTGGCCATGGCGTCGGAGGTGAGGGCGGCGAGCCGGGTGTCCAGCTCGGTGGACCCGGTGACGTCGGGATGGGTGTCGGAGGGGGTGCTTGGGCTGACGGGCGCGTCGGTGGTGGTGCTCGGGGTGACGGGCGCGTCGGCGTCGGTGGCGGTGGTGTGGACGTCGGTGGTGGTGGCGGCCGTCGGTGCGTTGGTGTCGGCAGCCGTGGTCGTGACCGCCGGCGCCGAAGGGGGCAGCGGCGCCGGGCGCGTCTGCACGTCCTGGCTGGACCCGGCTCGGCTGGATCCGGCGTGGCGGGGCTCTGCGTGGCGGGGCTCGGTGTGGTTGGACTCGGCCTTGTTGGACTCGGCGTGGCTGGATCCGGCGTGGCTCGGCTCGGCGTGGCTGGGCGCGGCGTGGCTCGACCCGGCCTTGCTCGACTCGGCGTGGCTCGGCCCGGCCTTGCTCGACTCCGGGTTCGTCTCCGCCGGGGCCGACCTGCTCCCGCTCGGACCCGCCTCGAAGCCACCCACGGCAGGCGGCAATGGCGGCAGCTGCTCGCCCTTGCCCTTGTCCAAAGGCGGCGGGGGCGGCGGAGGCGTCTGCGTGTCGCTGCTGGCCGGAGCCGTGTTGAAGTCGGCGATCTTCCGGTCGACCTCGGCCTTCGCGTCCCACCACGCCTGCTGCTTGGCGTCCGCGGCACGGCGGGCGTCGTTCAGCACAGTCTCCGCGTCCTTGATGCGGTTCTCCTGCGCCGCGCGGTCGGCGGCGAGGGAGGCGACGGCCTGTGCGTGCTGGGTCTCCGCGGCGGTGCGGGCGTCGTCGGCCTGAGCGACGGCCTGCTCCTGTGCGGTCAGGTCGGCATGGCGGTCGGCGGCTTCCTGGCGTTGCACCTCGAGCGTCGCACGGGCGTCGTTGAGCTGCTGCTGTGTCTGCTCCAACGCGCTCATCGCAGCCTCGGCCCGTTGCTGCGCGTTCTGCAACGCGAGTGAGGCGGCCGCGTGCTCGGGCGTCTGCGCCTTGGCGTCGGCGTCGAGCCGGGCCTCGGCCACCTGGGACTGCAGGCCCAGCACGTCGAGGCCGAGGGCGTCGACCCGTGCGGTCAGGTCCGCGATGGTGTCGGTGGTGCGAGCCTCCTCGATGCGCGCGGTCTCGGCCTGGGCTTCCAGGGCCGGAACCCGTGCCTGCGCGTCGAGATGCTGGTCGATCGACGTGTTGAAGTCGATCTGCACGCGCGTGAACGCGGAGTCGTTGCGGGCGAGCAGCGCGGCGGCCTCATTGATCACCTGCTGCGCCTCGTGCCGCTTGGCGTCGACCTCGACCTCGGCCTTGCGCCAGTCGTCCGCCGCCTTCTTGACCTCGGTCTGCGCGTCTGTCAGCCCGGCGTCGAACGAGTGGCCCAGCACGGTCTGCGCCTCGGCCGCCGGCATGCGGACCGCGGCCGAGCCGGGCACGGACAGGTCGACGACGGCCGTCTTGCCGCCGATCGTGGCGACCACGCGGTACTCGACGCCGAACTGCACCAGGCCGGTGCGGGTCTTCGGCTTGAGGTTGCTGGTCTTGTTGTCGGTCGGTCCGCCGGAGAGCCCGGACGAGTCCTCGCCCGCGTGCCGCAGCTCGACGCCGCTCGCACCGAAACTGACCGTGTCCTTGGGGTCCGTGCCCTGCTTCACCGCGGCGCCGCCGGTCGCGAGTCCCACGGACACGTCCCCGGTCTCGGAGACCTTCGCGTCGCTGCTGGTAGAGCTGACCTGCGACTTCGGGTTCTCGAGCGCCACGGCGTCGCTCAACGAGTTCAGCGTCGGGTCGACCAGCTTCGCGTACACCTTGACGTCCGCGTCCTGCCCGAACGTCAGCGCTGCCTCGTGCAGGCCCGGCACGGTCAACGGACCGGACAGCATCGACGGCAGGTGCGGCTGCAGGTTCTCCGGGCTCAGTGTGGACAGCAGGCTGTTCAACGAGCCGGTGCCCTTGCCGGTGAGACCCTTGCCCGCGCCCGCGTCGGTGAGCGCCTGGATCGCCGCGTTGCGCAGGTCCTGGGCGCCGCGCAGGTTCTCCACGGACGCGGTCGGCGGCAGCGCGGCGGGAGAACCGTCCTGCTGCCACTGCGCCGCGGCCTGCGGGCTGCCCTGGTCCGCGGTGCGGGTGTGGATCTCCGTCCAGTACGGCCGCGGCTGCCCGGAGCCGGCGACCTTCTGGTTGTCCGCGTGCAGGCGGACGGTCATCTCCTGCGGCCCCGAGTCGGCCCGCGCGACGACCTTGCTGCCCTTCTCGACGACGAGCTCGAACTCGACGGGCACGGTGTAGCGCGCCGCCGGTCCGCTCGCGCCGCGGAACTGGCTGAACTGGTCGACGGTCGACTGGGTTACCGACTGGCTCTGCGACTGCCCGATGTTCGCCGCCGCGATCACACCCGCGGTGCCGGACACGTTCGGGTTCGCGCTGCCGGGCGACGCGAGTCCCGGCGCCTTGATGCCGATGCCCCAGCCGGTGCCGCGCCCCTGGCCGGAGGTCACCTTCTGCGAGCCCTGGGCCGTGTGCTCCATCTCGACGCCGTCGTTGACGACCTCCTGGAACCGCGGCGTGTCCGCCTTGGCGCGCAGGGTGACCTGGAACGAGTCCTTGCCGAACGTGCCGGGCTGGTGCACCAGCAACGGCACGCCGCCGTCCATCGCGCTGTCGATCATCGCCTTGACGCTGGCGGGCGAGCTGAAGTCGACGATGCGCTGCAGGTTGCTCATCGAGTCCTTGAGCACCGAGTCCGGCACGAGCGGGTCACCGAAGCGCTTCGCGGTCTTGGCGTTGACGTCCTCGGTCAGCTTCGTGACCACACCCGAGAGATCCGGCACGGACTCCACAGTGGACAGACCGAGCGCGCTCGGCTCGCCCTTGGCGACCGAGGACGGCGGCGCCATCTTCGGGAAGTCGGGCTTGGGCACGTTCGGCTGCACGTCGGGCAGCAGGCCCATGTCCCGTGCCACGTCCTCGGTCACGCGCACGAACACCGAGTTGGGCAGCGTGACGGAAGCACCCTCTGCCCGTGGTGTGCCGCCGTGCAGGAAGTTCGCCGCGCGGCTCTCCCCGACGACGGTGACGTCCGCGTCCAGCTGCACCAGGACGGTGCGGCCGCCGGCGGGCGTCACGTAGTTGCGGTCGACCGCGCCGCCGATCTCGTTCGACGACGACTTCGAGTCCGACCACGGCGTGTACTTGCCCGCCACCGCGACACCGCCGGCGCCACTGGTCTGCGAGGCCGGCGCGGCCGGGTTCGGCTTGATCGGGACGTTGACGCCACCGGTGACGTCGACCGACCGGCTCGTCGACGACGACTGGGAAGCCTTGTAGCCGCCGGTGTTCGCGTTCTCGGTTCCGGTGTTGTCCGAAATGGACACGATCTTGGGGTTGCTCAGCTGGAACGACATCCCGAGAGCGCCGGTGCGGTCGGTAACCCGCCGGTCGTACTTCAGGCCCTGTTCCTGCATGCCGGTCTCGGTCAGCTTGCGCAGGTTGGCCTTGATGTTCTCGGGGGAGAACATCCTGTCGATCTGCGCTCGCGACGCGGTGCCCGGCACGGTCAGCGCCGAGTCACCACCGGCGGCGCGGTTGAGCGCGTCGATGGCCTCGTTGCGCAGCGCCTCGGTGTTGGCGACCGCCTCGACGTGCAGGAAGTCCGGTGACCTCTCCTTGGGCTTCGCGCTCAGCAGGTCCTTGACGGTCGGCGCGTCCTTGAGCTTGCGGGTCTCCGGGTCGCCGGGCTTGAACCCGTCACCGGGGTCGGTGTCCAAAGTGGAGCTGTCCGACACCCACAGGTTGACCTTGCCGTCGATCTTGTCCAGGCCCGCGCCCGTCTTGGCGACGGTCGCCACCTCGGGCGACTGGAATCCGGGCGCACCGGGCACGATCCGCCGCACCCAGGCGCGCGGCCGGGTGAACGTCGTGATCTCGACCTCGAACTCGACGTCGTGCTGGAACACCTGGGCGTTCGGGCTGCCGACGTTGAGCGACGTGCTGTTGACCGACGGGCCGGCCGTCGTCTTGTCCGCCCACGAGTGGTTGTACTTCACGCCGAACTGCGGCGACGGCGTCAGCGCGGCCACGTCGGTCTTGACCGGGATCGTCACCTTGCCCTCGACGCCACCGCTCCAGCCCTTGGTGGTCGTCGTGGACGCGTCGAGCTTCGGTCCGGTCGACGACGCGTCACGGACGTTGCGCGCGTCGGCCTGGCCGAGGTGCTGCGGGTTGGTCAGCTTCGCCTTGACGGTGACGTTGACGTAGGTGTTGGTGGCCTTGCCGCTGTTCTTCAGCTGCACCTGGACGCCGGGGCCCATCAGGCTGTCCATGTTGGTCTTCAACGCCGCCGGCGAGAGCTGCGAGGTCAGCTTGCGCTGGTTCTCGATCTGCTCGGCGACGTCCGCGAAGCTCTGGCCCTTGCCGCTGCGCGGGTTGGCGCTCGGGTTGTTCCAGCTCGGCAGGAACTTCGAGAATCCCGGCAGGCCGCGCACCGCGTCCTCGACCTGGTTCTGCACCTGCGCGGCCGGCGTGAACTCGCCGACCTTCGCGTTGCCCGCGGCGATCGCGCCGGCCATGTACGGCGGCGCGAACTTCGTGCCCGCGGTGGCCGGGTCCACAGTGGAGTTGCGGGTGCCGTCCGGCGTCGGCAGGCCCAGCGCGCCGGCCTCGGGCAGGCCGAGACGCAGGTAGGTGGTGACCGGGACCTTGACCGGCGCACCGCTCGGCGTGCGGACCTCGACCTCGGCCGTGACCTTGTACAGACCGGTGTCGCCCTTGATCTGGATGCCGCTCTTGTGGCTGACGTTCGTGCCCGCGTTGACGTTCTCCGCGGCGCTGGCCGAGTAGCCGAGCGTGGCGCCGACCTGGCCGCCGACCGCGTTCGGCACACCGATGTTGCCGCCGAAGCCGGCCGTGACGCCGCCACCGGACTTGGTCGTGGAGGACACGCCACTGCTGTGCGACGCCGTGTCGTGCAGGCGCAGCACCGAGCTGTTGTGCGTGCCGACCAGCTCCGCGGTCTTCAGCGTCGCCGTCATCTGCACCGCCGCGCCCTTGCTCGCGTGCGGGCTGATCAGGTCCGGCGACGTCACGTAGGCGCCGCCGAGCATCGAGCCGAGGTTGTTGCGGATCGTGGTGGGGCTGATGAAGTTCTGCAGCGCCTCGCGGCCGGGAGAACCGACCTTGGTGATCGACGGGTGCAGCTTCGCCGCGACGTCGGAGAACGCCTTCTGCTGGTCGTCGACCGACACCGCCTCGGGGGCGGGGTGCTCGATCTTCGCGCCCCACCCGGCGTCCGGCGGCGTGACCGCGGCGGAGGTGTTGCCGGAGCTGGTGATCGTCGCGAGGTCGTTCGGGATCTGCAGCGTGACGTCGGTGCCGGTGGTGACCGGGTCGAAGGTCTGGACGTTGCCGTTCGCGTCGGTGAGCGTGATGTCGTACGCCACCGGCACGGTGGCCTGCGTCGAGCCCTCGCCCGCCCGGATCGCGCGCTGGTCGGTCAGCGAGGTGGACGACGTCTGCGACTGCGCCGGCGTGGCGAACTGCGCCTTGCCGCCGAGCGAGCCGTACGGGCCCATGGCGACACCGGCCGTGGCCGAGCCGCCGATGTCGTTGGCCGTGGCGACGGTGTGTGTGGTCGCCGACGAGTTGCCGGACTGCGCGACCGCGTCGACCTTCACGTCCGGCGCGTCCACGGTGGACGGTGTGGCGGGTGCCGCCATGGTGGCGCGGACGCCCGCCTCGTACCAGGTGTTGCCGATCTTGACCTGGAAGGTGCGGCCGCCACCCAGGAACGACTCGAAGTCGCCGGTGAGCGCCTGCTGGATGCGGGCGGCGTCGGCGGGCTTGAGGTTCGCGATCGCGTTGGTGACCTGGTCGGCGCCGCGCACGTCCGTCGACGCGATCGTGCCGAGCGCCTTGTTGTCCTGGAAGAACGCGGGCAGGTTCTGCTGCCCCGGCATGACCTGGCCCACCGGCTGCGGCGCCAGTGTGGTCATCGGGATGACCGGGTTCGGCGGTGCCGGACGCGTCTGGACCTCGGGCGCGGGCGGCGCGGCGCGGTGCGACGGGCCCTCGCCGAGGTCGTTCGGCGGGGTGTGCGGGCTGAAGATGGTCTTGCCGTTGCCACTGGGGTTCGGCCGCGCGTCGATGTCGAGCGGCTCCCCGAAGACCCGCGGCTGCCAGGCCTGAACCGCCGCCTTCTCCGCCTTGGTGGCCTTCGGCCCGAGTTCGGGCCTCGGCTCGGCGAACGGCTGGATGGTCGAGACCCCGCCGGGACCGTGGACCCGGATCGGCCGGCCGATCTCGGTCGCGAGCAGCTTGACCGCCAGTTCCTCGGCCTTGGCGGCCTTGGCGTTGTCGGCCTTCTTCTCGTCGGCGTCGACCTGGTTCTGGACTTCGCGCTCGACGTCCGTGAGCTCGCGGCCGGGCGTGCCGTCGTTGTCGACCCCGACCTCGCCGGAGCCTGGGTTGAAGTGGGCCGGAATGCGGGTCTGCGGCGTCGGGCCGGGCTCGATGAACGCGTTGACCAGGTGGCCACCCGCGAGGTCGTGCTGCTGCTGGAAGCGGGCGATCTTCGTGGTGGTCGGCGCCGAGGCGGTCGACGCCCTCTCGATGGTGTTGTGCCGCAGGCTTTCCGGCGAGATGTCCGCGGGGCTGCCCAGGGCCTGGTGCACCGCGTTGAACACGCCGTCCTGCCGGGGCGCGGGGGCCAGGGGCAGGACGCCGTGCTGGAACGTGCCGAACGTGCGGGTGACGCTGCTGTTGTTGTCCGACAACGCCATGTCCAGCATGGCGGCCATCTTGTGCTGCTTGGTCTCGACGGTGATCGCCGGCAGCAGCGCTTCCTTGGCCGCCGTCGCGGCCCTCTTCTCCGCTGCGGTGAGCTTCGGCGCCTTCTCCTTCTTCGCGCCCTTGCCCTTCTTGGCGGGCGGGGTGTCGACGTCCATGGCGTCGGAGCTCGTGGAAGGCCCGGCGGTCGTGCCGGGAGCGGGCGCCGGCGCGGCCTCGGGGTCGAGGCCGGAGTAGCCGAGACCGTCCTTCAACGGCGCGGAGACACCCTTGTCGAGCTTGTTCTTGTCCTGCCAGCCGAGCTTGCGTGCGTCTTCCTTACTCGGTGTCCACGCGCCGTCGGTGGACTCGAGCTTCTGGCGGCCGGTGGCCGGGTCTGGAACGTAGGTGTGTTCCTTGAGCTGCTGGGCCTCGCGCTCCGCGTGCGTCTTGCCCTGGAACCCCTTGCGGATGTCGTTGGGAGACGTGCCCTGCTTCGCCGCCCTGTCGTCCGGCCCCGGCTTGTCGCCGAAGAACCGGCCGGGCACCGTGTCGAACTCGACGTGCGACTGCGGCCAGTTCTGGCCCTTGTCCTTGGCGAAGCCGAGCGCGATCCTCGACAGGTCGGTCCCGACCGCCCCGTTGACGAAATCGCTGGAGAAGGTCTCGCCGCGGTACGGGTTGCGGTTCGTCGCGCCGTCGACCGCGGCGCCGGTCACGATGTCCTCGACGCGGGTCCTCATGTCCTTCTGCGACGCGGACTTGGCCTTGTGGATGTCGACGATCTCGCCCGCCGCGAACTCGTTCATCGACTTGCCGAGGCCGTTGAACTCCGCGGTGCCGGGGCTGAACCGCACGTTCTCGTCGACCAGCGGCACGACGGCGTCGATGAACAGGTTCGGCTCGGGGGAGTACGGCAGCAGCGGGCTGACGTCCGCCTGCCGGGCCCGCGCGTCCATGTCGTCGCGCATGGCCTGCTCGAAGTTCTGGACGAAGTCGGCCCGGCGAACCTGCGCCTGGGCGGTGTCGAGCTCGTCCTGTTTCTTCTTCTTGGCCTTGGCGTCGAGCTCGGTGTCGGCGTTCAGAGCCGCCTGCTCCCGGTCGATCCGGGTCTGGACGTCGTTGACGAGCGCGGCGGGGTCGGCGACCCGGTAACCGCCGACGTACATCAACGGCCGCAGCGAACCGGCCTCCGGCGAGTGGACCGTCTCGGTGAAGTGGGTGAAGACGTCCTTGCCCGATGGCACGCGCCGTGAACCGCTGTCGAAGTCCTGGATCGAGAGGTACGGGTGCGTGCCCTTGCCCAGCATGGCGCCGACGGCGAACTTGTTGGCGTTGCTGGTCATCGTGTCGTTGCGCATCTTGCCGTACGGGAACTTGGCCCCGTTTCCGGCATCCAGCGCCACCAGTGCGATCGGTTCCGTGCGGCCCTGCACGGTCGCGTTGGCGTCGTTGATGGCCTGCTGCAGCGCCGGGAGGTCCGCGGTCTTGGCGTTCACGCCGACCACGAACACCATGTTGTTCTTCAGGTCGCCCGCGTCCGCCGTGATGCTGTCGATGACGTTGTTGATGTCACCGATCTGGTCCTTGCCGACGATCATGTTGACAACGAACGACGGCGGCGTGTCGTTGTCGACGCTCTTCTTGAGGTTCTGGAGGTACGTGTCCTTCGTCGGCAGGTCGACGTCGCCGTTCGCCAGCCGCGCGAACGACGGGTTGTAGGCGAAGTCGACCTCGCCCAGCGAGAGGTCGCCGAAGCTGGCGGCGAGGTTGTCGAGCTGGCTGTCTGGCTGGACGTCCGGCTGGGCGTCGACGTCCATGCCGGTGCTCGACTGCGTGCTCGGACCGGGCTCGGCCCAGGCCTGTTCGGCGGGCTTGCGCTTGGTCACGCGGTCGTTGGCGTCCGCGCTGGCCGCGCGCTTCATCGGCCGGGTGTCGCCCTCGACCTCGGGCTTGCTGCCGGGCCTGGTGTTCGTGCTGGGCGGAGTGTCGGCGGGCGGGGTCCAGCCTGCCGGGGGCGGCACGGTCGCCGGGCCCGCGGGCTGCAGCCTGGTGTCCGGGACCATGACCTGGCTGTTGGCGGTGCGTTCGATCAGCCAGAGGTGACGTGGCCGGATGCCGGGGTCGGGCAGGTGGACGTCGGCACCCATCATGCCGCCGTCGTCCTTGTGGACACCGGAGTTCGTGTCGTGCTGCTGGAACACGCGGCTCGAGTCGCTGTACTCGTCCGGGATGCCCAGGTAGTGCAGGGTTTCGTGGGCGAGGACCTCGGGGCTGGTGTCCGGGTTCCAGTGCGTCTGGTCGACGTTGGGATTCTTCGGGTCGACCTTGATGGTGGTGTGCGCGTCCGCCTGGTTGTCGGTGAACTCGAGGTTGAGGTGGAACTGGTCGCCGCTGGGCAACCGGAAACCCTGGTTCAGCAACGAGTTCACGCCGTTGGAGGCGTTGTCCTTGACCTGTGCGATCACCTCGGGGCTGACGCCCTTGGCCGGGTCGACGTGCACCTTGACGGTGTACTCCTGCACGAAGTTGCCGGGAGTCGTCTCGATGCGGCGCAGGTCGTAGTTGATGAGTCCCTGGTAGGACTTGATGTTGCCCGGCGTGCTGTCGGTGCGGACGTCGTGGACGACCTGGTCGACGGTCCGGACGTTCTTGTCGTCCCTGCGGTCGGCCCAGCTGCTGCGGTCGGCCGGGTTGTTCGGGCGGGACCAGTCCGCGGTCTTCGCGGGGTCGTGCCGCCACGACTCGTCAGTGATGACGTCCTTGCCGCGGTGGGACTCCGCGGTCGGCGGCGTCATCGCGGGCGGCGCGCCACCGCTGCGGACCTGAGTGGACGATGCCGGCGGCGCGGGGCGGGACGAACTCGCCTCGGCACCGCTGCGGCTGGTCTCCGCCACGGAGGACTCGGGGGGCAGCGGCGGCAACGGCTTCTGGTCGAGGCCGACGTTCGCGTTCGCGTTGGTGTCGGCCGTCGTGTTGCTGGTGGTGGTGTCGGCGGTCGTGCTCGTCGACGGCTGGTCCTTGGGCGGCACTGGCGGCGGGGCCTGCGCGGCCGTGTTGAACGCGTCGATCTGGCGGTCCACCTCGGCCTTCGCGTCCCACCACGCCTGCTGCTTGGCGTCCGCGGCGCGCCGGGCGTCGTCGAGCCTGGTCTCGGCGTCCTTGATCGCCTTCTCGGCCGCGGTCTGCTCGTCCACCAGCTTCTGGTGCGCGGCCTCGGCGTCGGCGCGGGCTTTGTCCGCTTCAGCGACGACCTGGTGCTGTGCCTGCAGTTCGGCGCGGGCGTCGGCGGCGGCCTTGCGCTGGGCGTCGAGGTCCGCGTGGGCGTCGGTGAGCTGCTGCTGGGCGTCGGTCAGCGCGGTGTGCGCCGCGTCGGCCTCCTGCCCGAGCCGGTCCAGCTCGGCCTGGGGAGCGCCGTTGATCTGCGCGTCGTCGAGAGCGTCCTTGGTGGACAGGGCGTCCTGGCTCAGCGACGTGATCTGCGGGTTGAGCTCCTGGATCTCGGCGCGGGTGCGCGCCACCTCGGCCTGCGTCCTGGCGGCCTCGGCCTCCAGCGCCGGGAGCTTGGCCTCGGCGTCCAAGTGGGCGTCGACCGCGGCGTTCAACGCCGTCGCGGCGTCGCCACGAGGCTGGTCGGTCCTCGCCAGCACGGCCGCGGCCTCGTTGATGGCGTCCTGGGCGTCGTGCCGGGCCTTCTCGACGTCCTTCTCCGCGGTCCGCCAGTCGTCGGCCGCCTTCTTGACCTCGGTCTGGGCGTCCTTCACCGAGTCGCCGAGCTCGTGCTTGAGCACGGTCTCGACCGCGGTGTCGGGCATGCGCACGCCGGCCGAACCGGGCACGGTCAGGTCGACGACACCGGTCTTGCCGCCGATCGTCGCGACCACGCGGTACTCGACGTCGAACTGCACGAGCCCGGTGCGCGGGGTGTCCTTGGGCTTGATGTTGCCGCCCTCGGCCTGCGCCGGTCCACCGGACACCGCGGCGGAGTCCTCACCGGCGTGCCGCGCCTCGACACCTCCGGTGCCGAAGTTGACGGTGTCCTTCGGGTCCGTGCCCTGCTTGACCGCCGCGCTGCCCTGCGCGAGACCCACCGACACGTCGGCGGTCTCGGAAGACTTGGCCTCGCTGGAGGTCTCCGAAGTCTTCGTGGTCAGCGGGTTCTCGATCTTGACGCTGTCGCTGAGCGACCCCAGCTGCGGGTTCACCAGCTTCGCGTAGACCTTGACGTCGGCGTCCTGCCCGAACGTCAGCGCCGCTTCCTTCAGACCCGGCACGTCCAGCGGGCCCGACAGCATCGAGGGCAGGTGCGGCTGCAGGTTCTCCGGGCTCAGCGTGGCCAGCAGGCTGTTCAACGAGCCCGTGCCCTTGCCGGTGAGACCCTTGCCCGCGCCCGCCTCCGTCAACGCCTTCACCGCAGCGTCGCGCAGGTCGTTGGCACCGCGCAGGTTCTCGACCGACGCGGTCGGTGGCAGCTGCGTGGCACGGCTGTCCTGTTGGAAGGCGAACGTCGCCTCGGGCGTGCCGAACTCGCTGCCGCGCTTGCTGGCGGCGGACATGTACGGCTGCGGGTTCCCGCGACCGGACGTCGGCTGGGAGACCTTCTGGTTGTCCGCGTGCGTGCGGACCACCATCTCCTGCTTGCCGCTCCCGGCCTTCGCGATCTCCTTGGTGCCCTTTTCGACGACGAGCTCGAACTCGACCGGCACGGTGTACTGCGCCGCCGGTCCGCTCGCGGTCCGGGTGTTGCTGAACGCCTCGGTGGTCGAGGTGGTGACCGAACTGCTCTTGCTGCCACCGATGTTCGCGCCCACGGCCGCACCAGCGGTGCCGGAGACGTTCGGGTTCGCGCTGCCCGGCGAGGCAAGGCCCGGCGCGCGGATGCCCGCGCCCCAGCCGGAACCGCGGCCCTGACCCTGGCTCTCCTTGCGGGAGCCGCCGTTGTTGTGGGTCATGTCGACGCCGTCGTTGACGACCTGGTCGAACTGCGGCTCGCCCGCCTTGGCCCGCAACGTGACCTGGTAGGAGTCCTTGCCGAACGTGCCGGGCTGGTGCACCAGCAGCGGCACGCCGCCGTCCATCGCACTGTCGATCATCGCCTTGACGCTGGCCGGCGAGTTGAGGTCGACGATGCGCTGCAGGTTGCTCATCGAGTCCTTGAGCACCGAGTCCGGGATCAGCGAGTCGCTGCCGAACTTCTTGGTGTTCGCGGAGAGCTTGCCCGTGAGTTCGTTGACGACACCGGACAGGTCCGGCACCGACTCCACAGTGGACAGACCCAGCGCGCCCGGTTCGCCGACGGCCACCGTCGATGGCGGCGCCATCTTCGGGAAGTCCGGTTTCGGCACGCTCGACTCGACCTTGGGCAGCACGCCGAGGTCCCGTGCCACGTCCTCGGACACCCGCACGAACACCGACTTCGGCATGGTCACCGTGACGCCCTCGGCGTTCGGCGTACCTCCGTGCACGAAGTTCCCGGCGCGGCTCTCGCCGACGATGGTGAACTCGGCGTCGATCTGGACCAGCACGGTCCGCGCGTCACCCGGCGTGGTGCGGCCGCGGTCGACGTTGCCGCCGATCTCGTTCGACTCGGTCTTGGAGTCCGACCACGGCGTGACCTTGCCGGTCACCGCGGCACCGCCGGACCCGCTCGGGTTCGACGGCGTACCGGCGGGCGGCGGGGTGACGTTGGGGCGCACCGGGATGTTGATGCCGGCGGTGACGTCGACGGACCGGCTGGTCGTGGACGACTCACCGGCCTTGTAGCCGCCGCTGACCGAGTTGTCCGCGCCGGTGGTGTCCGAAATGGACACCAGCTTCGCCTCACCCAGCTTCACGGACATGCCGATGGCGCCGGAGCGGTCGGTGACGCGGCGGTCGTACTTGAGGCCCTGCTCCTGGATGCCGGTCTCGACCAGCCTCTGCAGGTTCGCCTTGATGTTCTCCGGCGTGAACATCTTGTCGATCTGGGCGCGGGACGCGGTGCCCGGCACGGTCAGCGCCGAGTCGCCGTTCGCCGCGCGGTTCAACGCGTCGATCGCCTGGTCGCGCAACGCCGTCGTGTTCGCGACCGCTTCGACGTGCAGGAACTCCGGCGACTTCGGCCGCGGGTCCTTGGGGTTCAGCAGGTCCTTGACGGTGGGGGAGTTCTCGATCTTCGTCGGCTGCGGTTCACCGGGCTTGAAGCCGTCACCCGGATCGGTCTTGAGCGTCGAGCCGTCCGACACCCACAGGTTGACCTTGCCGTCGATCTTGTCCAGGCCCGCGCCCGTCTTGGCGACGGTCTTCACCTCGGGAGAGTGGAAACCGGGCGCGCCCGGCACGAGGTTGCGCACCCACGTGCGCGGCCGGGTGAAGCTCGTGATCTCGACCTCGAACTCGACGTCGTTCGAGAACACCTGGGCGTCCGCGCTGCCGGGGTTCGCCGACGTGCTGCTGACCGCCGGTCCCGCGGAGGTCTTGTCCGCCTTGGAGTGCGTGTAGGACACACCGGCCTGCGGCATCGGGGTGAGCGACGCGACGCCGGTCTTGACCGGGATGTTGACCCGGCCCTGGACACCGCCCGTCCAGCCCTTCGTGGTGGTGGTGTTCGAGTCCAGCTTCGGGCCGGTGGTGGTCGAGTCGCTGACCGGGCGCGCGTCGGCCTGGCCGAGGTGCTTCGGGTTGGTCAGCTTCGCCTTGACCGTGACGTTGACGTAGGTGTTCGTGGTCTTGCCGGAGTTCTTCAGCTGCACCTGGACGCCCGGACCGAGCAGGCTGTCCATGTTCGCCTTCAACGCGGCGGGGGACAGGTTCGCGGTCAGCTTGCGCTGGTTCGCGAGCTGCTCGGCGACGTCGGCGAAGCCCTGGCCCTTGCCGCTGCGCGGGTTCGCGTCCGGGTTGTTCCACTGCGGCAGGAACTTGCCGAAGCCCGGCAGGTCCCGCAGCGCGCCCTCGACCTGGCCCTGCACCTTGGCGGCCGGGGTGAACTCGCCGACCTTGGCGTTGCCCGCCGCGAGCGTGTCGGCGACGTACGGCGGCAGGTACTTGGTGTCGGCGGTGGCGGGGTCGGTGATCGTGTTCCGGGAACCGTCCGGGGTGGGCAGACCCACGGCACCGGCCTCGTTGAGGCCCATGCGCATGTGGGTGGTGACCTCCATCTTGACGCTCTCACCGGACGGGGTGCGGACCTCGACCTCGGCGGTGACCTCGTACAGGCCAGTCTCGTTTTTCACGCCGATGCCGGTCTTGTGGTTCGTGCTCGACCCCGCGCTCACGCCCTCCGCGGTGCGCGAGGAGTAGGTGAGGGTGGCGCCGACCGTGCCGCCGACCTGGCCCGGCACACCGATGTTGCCGCCGATGCCGCCGGTGACGTCGAAACCGGTCTTGGTGGTCGCGGACACACTGCTGCCCCAGGCAGAGGTGTCCTTCAGGTCCAGCGCCGCCTTGTCGTGCGTGCCAACGAGTTTGGCGTCCTTCAGCGTGGCGCTCATCTGCACCGCGCCGCCCTTGCTGGCGTGCGGGCTGACCAGGTCGGGCGAGGTGACGAAGCCGCCGAGCATCGCGGGCAGGTTGTTGCGGATCGAGGTGGGGCTCAGGAAGTTCTGCAGTACCTCGCGACCGGGTGAGCCGATCTTGGTGATCGACGGGTGCAGCTTCTCCGCGACATCGGTGAACGCCTGCCCGGAGTCCTTGACCACCACGGCTTCCGGCACCGCGTTCTCGACCTTCGTGCCCCACTCCGCGTCGGCCGGCGTGACCACGTCGGACGTCTTGCCCGAGTCGACGATCGTGCTGAGGTCGGTCGGGACCTGCAGCGTGACGTCCGGGCCCGTGCTCAGCGTCGCGAACTGACTGGGGTTGCCGCTCGCGTCGGTGACGACGATCGCGTACGACACCGGCACGGTGACCTGCTTCGAGCCGCCGTCGGACTTGATCGCGCGCTGCTCGGTGATGGTGTTCGTGGTCGCCTGCGACACCGCGGGCGTCGCGAGCGCGGCCTTGCCGCCCAGCGAGCCGTACGGGCCCGCCGCGACACCGGCCGTGGCCGAGCCGCCGACGTCGTTGGACGTGGCGATGGTGTTCGTGGTGGTGGAGGCCGCGGCGGCCTGGAAGTTCTTGTCCACCTTGGTGTCGGCCGCGTCCGTCACGGACGTGTTCGTGTCCGCGTTCATCTCGGCGCGGATGTTCGCCTCGAACCAAGCGTTGCCGATCTTCACCTGGAAGTTGCGGCCGTTGCCGAGGAAGGTTTCGAAGTCGTTCTCCAGCGCGTCCTTGATGCGCGCCTGGTCGTTCGGCTTGAGGCCCTGGATCTCGCCGACGACCGCGTCCGCGCCGCGGACGTTCGTCGGCGTGATCGAGCCGAGTGCCTTGTTGTCCTGGAAGAAGCTCGGCAGGTTCGTGCCGGGGACCTGGCCCACGGGCTGCGGGGCCAGCGTGACCATCGGGACGACCGGGTTCGGCGTCGGCTTCGGCGGTGCGGGGCGCGTCTGGGTGTCCGGCGGTGCGGGACGAGTGTCCACATCGGACGCGGGCGGCGCCGAGCGGGTCTGCACGTCCGGCGCGGGCGGTGCCGGTGGCGCGGGCGGTGCGGGACGGTGCGACGGGCCTTCACCCAGGTCGTTCGAGGGGTTGTGCGGGGTGTAGGTCGTCTTGCCGTTCGGGTTCGGGCGTGCGTCGAGCTCCAGCGGTGGCGGGAACGTCGGCGGCGTCCACTTGTCCGCCTTCGTGATGTCCGCCGGCTTGGACTTCGAGTTCGTCTCCGGCCTGGGCTCGAAGAACGGGTCGACGGTCTTGACGCCGTCCGGGCCGTGGATCTTGATCGGCCGGCCGATCTCCGTCGCGAGCAGCTTGGCGGCCAGCTCCTCCGCCTTGGCCGCCTTGGCGTTGTCGGCCTGCTTCTCAGGCGAGGTGTCCGTGCCGGGGTTGGCGCTGGTGTTCGGCTCGATCAGCGCGTTGACCAGGTGGCCGTTGTCCAGGCCGTGCTGCTGGCGGAAGTCCGCGATCTGCTTGGTGATCGCGGGCGACGCGATCGACCCCTTCTGGATCGCGCCGGCGCGCAGGTCCGCGGCGGACTTGGGTTCGGGAGCCGGAGCCGCCTTGCCCTTGCCCTTCTTGGACCCGGACGGGGCGGGGTTGGCCGCGGCGTCCGTCGCCATGGCGTCCTCGACGGCCTTGAACATGCCGTCGGGCCGTGGTTCCGCGGCGATCGGCAGGACGCCGTGCTCCAGCGTGCCGAACGTGCGGGTGATGTTGCTCGGGTTGGACGACAACGCGAGGTTGAGCATCGCGGCCATTTTTTCGTTCTTGGCCGTCGGGTCGATGCCCATGTGCCCGTGACCCTCGATCGGCGCGGAGACCGCCGTGCTGAGGGTGTTCTTGTCCTGCGTGCCGAGCTTCTTGGAGTCCTGCTTCGCGGTGTCGGGGTTGAGGTCCGGGTTCCAGCCACCCTGCGAGCCGACGGGCGTGTGCTTGCCGGTGGCGGGGTCGTAGCTGTACTCGTGCGTCGTGACCTGCTGGGCCTCGCGCTGCTGGTGCGGCTTGTTCTTCGGGTTCGGCGTGCCGTCCTTGGCGGGCTTCTTGTCCCCGAACTCGTCGCGGATCTTCGCGCCGGACACGTCGGCCTTGGCCGCCCTGTCGGCCTGGGGGTCCACCTTGCCGGTCACCGGGTCCGGCGTGGCGCCGTACATGCGGCTGGTCACCGAGGTGAGGGCGACGTGCGACTGCGGCCAGGACTTGCCCTCGGACTTGGCGAACCCGAGCGCGAGACGCGACAGGTCGGTGCCCACCGCGCCGTTGACGAAGTCGCTGGTGAAGTTCTCGCCGCGGTAGGGGTTGCGGTTGTTCTTCAGGTCGACGTCGATGCCGGAGTCGATGACGATCTGCGCGGCCTTGTCCTTGAACGTCGGATCGGCCGCGGCACGCGTGTCCTTGGCCTTGATCTCGGCGTCGAGCGAGGCCAGGACCTTGGCCTGGGCGGGGCTCGGCTTGCCGCCCTGCTCGCGGATGTCGGCCTCGAGCTGCGCCTTGGCCTGCTTGACGTCCTCGTTGAGCTCGGGCTTCGGCAGCTGGTTGGTGTGGATCTCGACGATCTCGTTGCCGGCGAACTTGTTGATCGACTGGCTGAGGCCGCCGAACTCGTTGGCGTCCTTGCTGAACTTCACGTCGGGCGCGACGACCGTGACGTTGGCGTCGATGAAGAGGTTGGGCTCCGGCGAGTACGGCAGCAGCGGCGCCGAGTCCTTCTGGCGGCTGCGCGCGTCCATGTCGTCGCTCATCGCCTGCTGGAACTTCTCGGCGAAGTCCGCCTTCTGGATCTGCTGTTCCGCGACCTGCAGCTCCTTGAGAGCCGCCGCCTTGTCCGCGGGCTTGATCTTGGGATCGCTGTTGATCTTGGCGCGTTCGTTGTCGATCCGGGTCTGCGTGTCGGTGACGAGCGCGGCCGGGTCGCCGACGCGGTAGCCGCCCGAGTACAGCATCGGGCGGATCGGGCCAGCGCCCGGCGGGTTCAGCGAGTCCTTGAAGTGGTTGAAGATGTCCTTCTCGCCGCTGGTCACCTTGCGCGAGCCGGTGTCGAAGTCCTGGAACGAGATGTACGGATGCGTGTCCTTGCCGTTCATCGCGCCGATGGCGAACGTCGTGGCAGGGCTGTGCATCGTCTCGTTGCGCATGGTGCCGAAGGGGAAACCCTTCGCCGGGTCGAACGTCTGCGGCACGAGCGCGATCGGTTCCGGCCTGGTCGCGATGTCGTTGTTCGCGCTCGCGATGCTGGTGTTGATGTCGCCGATCGACCCGTCGGGGCCGTTCACGCCGATCACGAACACCATGTCCTTGGCGGTGGGACCGGCGTCCGCGGTGATGGAGTTGATGACGTCGTTGATCTGGCCCAGCTGGTTGTGGTTGACGATCATGTTGACCACGAAGGACGGGCGCTTGTCGGCCTCGACGCTCTCCTTGAGCTTGGCGAGGTAGTTGTCCTTGGTGGGCAGGTCGAAGCCGGCGTTCGCCAGGTTCCCGAACGCCGGGTTGAAGGAGACGTTGCCCAGCGACAGGTCGTTGAACGCGGTGGTGAGGTCGTCGACCTGGCTGTCGTTCTGGCTGTCGTCGACCTGGCTGTCGTTTTGGGCGTCCATGTCGACGTCGCCGTCGGTCTGGGTGTCGACGTCCATCGGCGCGTCGGTGTCCACAGTGGACGGACCGGCGTTGCTGGGGCCAGCGCCCGGGTCGTACGGGGTCGGGTCGAACGGCGCGCCGTGGTGCTTCGGCTTCTTGTTCTGCTCCTGCGACGACTCGGTGTCGCTGTCACCCTCGCGCTCGTGCTTCGGCATGGGGCGCGTGTCGGCGTCGGGCCTCGTGTCCGCCGTCGTGCCGGGGGCGGGCGCCGGGTTCGTGCTGGGCGAGGTGTCGGCGGGCGGGGTCCAGCCTGCCGGCGGCGGCACGGTGGCCGGGCCGGGCGGCTCCAGCCTCGTGTCCGGCACCATGACCTGGCTGTTGGCGGTGCGTTCGATCAGCCAGAGGTGCCGCGGCCGCACGCCGGGGTCGTCGAGGTGGACGTCGGCGCCCATCATGCCGCCGTCGTTCTGGTGCACGCCGGAGTTCGTGTCGTGCTGCTGGAAGACCCGCGAGGTGTCCTTGTACTCGTCCGGGATGCCCAGGTAGTGCAGGGTTTCGTGGGCGAGGACCTCGGGGCTGGTGTCCGGGTTCCAGTGCGTCTGGTCGACGTTGGGATTGTCCGGGTCGACCTTGATGGTGGTGTGGGCGTCGGCCGGGTCGTTCGTGAACTCGAGGTTGAGGTGGAACTGGTCGCCGCTGGGCAGCCGGAAACCCTGGTTCAGCAACGAGTTCACGCCGTTGGTGGCGTTGTCCTTGACCTGCTGCACGGCGTCCGGGTCGGCGTTCGCGGCAGGGTCGACGTGCACCTTGACGGTGTACTCCTGCACGAAGTTGCCGG
This sequence comes from Lentzea sp. NPDC005914, assembly GCF_040629405.1. Classification (NCBI taxonomy): domain Bacteria; kingdom Bacillati; phylum Actinomycetota; class Actinomycetes; order Pseudonocardiales; family Pseudonocardiaceae; genus Lentzea; species Lentzea sp. NPDC005914. Next base: position 120,590 of record NZ_JBEXVQ010000026.1, read on the forward strand.
GGCTGGTCTCGATGCGGCGCAGGTCGTAGTTGATGAGTCCCTGGTAGGACTTGATGTTGCTCGGCGTGCTGTCGGTGCGGACGTCGTGGACGACCTGGTCGACGGTGCGGACGTCGGTGTCGTTCCTGCGGTCGGCCCAGGTGCTGCGGTCGGCGGGGTTGTTCGGCTGGGACCAGTCCGCGGTCTTGGCCGGGTCGTGCCGCCACGACTCGTCGGTGATGACGTCCTTGCCCTGATGGGACTCCGGGGTCGGAGGGTCCATCTTGGGCGGAGCGCCACCGCTCTTGACGTCGTTCGGGGTGTCCTTGCCGGGCGCGGACCGCGGGGCGTCCGAGTCGAGCTGGGACTCGCTCTCCGGCGTGATCCACTCGAGTCCGGACCACTTGTTCTTGAGGTCCGGGTCGAACAGCGAGCCGAAGTCGGTCTTCTCGATCAGCGGCACCTGCGGCGGCATGTAGGAGACGCCGGGTTCGACCTTCAGCCCGTGGTTGTCCGGGTCCATCGTGAACAGGCCGATGAGACCGGTCTTCGGCGTCATCTTGGGGTCGACGCTGTCGACGAACACGTTCGGCCCGGAGATGTCCGGTGCCTGGGCCTTCAGCTGCGCGCTGAAGTCCTTGGGCGGCAGGTTGTAGCTCTTCAGGCCCTCGAACTTCTGCGGGATGATGTCGGCGAACTTGTTGATGAAGCTGTTGTTCGGCGGCGCGACGATGAAGTTGTTGTTGAGCTCGCCCTTGCCGTACTGGATGTTCTCGGCGGTCTGCAGCTCGGTGCCGGGCGCGACGTTCTGACCCTTGAGCGTCTCGTTGAGGCTCTTCTCGTCACGGATCCGCGGTGCGAACACCGGCACGTCCGTCGGCTGCATCTTCATGTCGCCGATGGTGTCCAGCGACACCCCGCCGGGCCGGATGTCGACGTCGAGGTACACGCCACCGTTCTTGGCCAGCACCGCGTACCGCGAGATGTCCGCGGCCAGGTTGTAGGCCTTGGCGTCGGGGTGCTGCGCGGCCGCGTACACCTCGTTGATCGTCGTCTCGGTGTCCGTGCGGCTCTGGACGTCGTTGGACAGGTCGTTGACCAGGTTTGGCGTGTCGGTCCTGATCTCGATGCCGGCGTTGTTGAGGTCCTGGACGACCTGCGGGTCCCAGTTGTTGGCCGAACTGTCGGTCCAGAGGGTCGCCTTCCACTGCTGGTCCGCGTCGGAGTTCTTGCCGTTGTTCTCCTGGACCTTGGCACCCCACTCCTTCATGCCCTGCACGGCGCCCGGGCTGGGGGTGGGGCCGAACCAGGCGAAGTGCAGCTGCTTGGGCACGTCGACCTTGCCGGCGTCGCCCTTGTTGCCGACCGCCTGGTCGTAGTGCTGCTGCAGCTCGGCTTTCTTGTCCGGGTCCGTGATGCGGTTGATGAGGACGCGCGCCTTGCCCGGCTTGCCGTCGTTGACCGCTGTGTCCACATGGGACTTCAGGGTGTCGAGGTCCACTCCGGACGGGTTGGAACCCTTGCCGACCAGTCCGACCCACGGGTCCTGGGGAGTCGTGTTCTGGTTGGTGCTTGGTGAGGTGGTCGGTGCGGTGGTGGGTGGTGCGATGGTCGGGGCCGGTGCGGGGGTCGGCTTCGGCTTGGTGAACAGCCCCTTGATGAAGTCGATGCCGAGCCACTTCTTGATCGCGGCCCGCTTCCGGCCGCCGCCTCCCGCACGTGGCTGCGCCTGGAAGTTGGCGGCGGCGGGGTTCGACCGCGACATGACACCCGGTGCCGGGCGGGTGTTCACGCTCGTGTTCGCGTCGGTGTTCGGCGCGGGGGTGGCGATCGGTGGCGCCACGACGAGGTCGGGGGCGGCGTTGGGGTTCGTGCTGCTGTTGGGGTTCGGGCTCGGCGTGGTGTTGGGCGCGGGCCGCGTCTGCACGCTCGAGTCGCCGGGCTTCGGTCCGCTGGTGGGCGGCACGTCGGCACCGGGCACGTTCGTCGGCGTGTTGACCGGCGGGGTGTTCGGGTTCGGCGTGTTGACCGGCGGGGTGTTCGGGTTCGGCGTGTTGGGGGGTGGGACGTTGGCCGCGGGGGCGTTCGCCGGTGGGACGTTGGCCGGCGGAACAGCCGCTGGCGGGACGTTGGCGGGCGGAACGTTGGCCGGTGGAACGTTGGCCGGTGGAACGTTGGCCGCGGGGACGTTCGCGGGTGGGACGTTCGCGGGTGGGACGTTCGCGGGTGGGACGTTCGCGGGTGGGACGTTCGCGGGTGGGACGTTCGCGGGTGGGACGTTCGCCGGTGGCGCGTTGACGGCCGGTGCGGGAGCGGGACGTGTCTGCGCGGGTGGCGGGGTGTTCGTGTCCGGCGTGGGCCTCGTCTGGACCGGGGGAGCGTTGGTCTCCGGCTTGGGCGAGGGCGTGTTGGCCGGGGGCACGTTCGTCTCGGGCCTGGGCGTGTTGACCGGCGGTGTGTTGGTGTTCGGCGAGTTCGCCGGCGGCACGTTCGGCGCGGGGTTCGCGTTCGGCGACGGCGCGTTGACCGGCGGAACGTTGGTGCTGGGGTTGGGGGCCGGCGTGTTGACCGGTGGGACGTTCGCTGGTGGGACGTTGGCGGGCGGCGCGTTCACGGCCGGTGCCGGGGTGGGGCGCGTCTGCGCGGGCGGTGCCGTGTCAGCCCTGGGCGGTTGCGCGGAGGGCGCAGCCTCAGGCCGCGGCGAAGGCGTGTTCGCGGGCGGAACGTTGGCCGAGGGCGGGTTCGCTGACGGGTTGGGCGACGGCGTGTTGACGTTCGGCGCCGGCGTGTTCACGCTCGGCGCGGGCGACGGGGCGTTGGCCGGCGGGAGGTTCGCCGGCGGTGCCGGACGCGACTGCACCGGCGGGGCGGTATCGGCCCTCGGCGCCTGGGTGGACGGCGCGGTGTCCGGCCTGGGCGACGGCGTGTTCGTCGAAGGCGCGTTCACCGGCGGTGCGCCCACTGGCGGCGCGGCCGGGGCCGGGCGTGCCTGGGTGGGGGGTGCCGTGTTCGGGTTGGCGCTTGGGGTGTTGGTGCCAGGCGCGTTGACCGGCGGTGCGCCCACTGGCGGCGCGGCCGGGGCCGGGCGTGCCTGGGTGGGGGGTGCCGTGTTCGGGTTGGCGCCCGGCGGGTTCGTGCCGGGTGCGTTCGTGCTGGGTGCGTTCGCTGGCGGTGCGCCCAGTGGTGGCGCGGCCGGAGTTGGGCGCGCCTGAGTGGGGGCGGTGTTCGGGTTGGCGCCAGGGGTGTTGGTGCCGGGCGGGTTCGTGCCGGGCGTGTTGGTGCCGGGTGCGTTCACCGGCGGTGTGCCCAGTGGTGGGGCGGCTGGGGTTGGGCGTGCCTGGGTGGGGGCGGGGTTCGGGGTGGCGCCGGACGGGTTTGGGGTGGCCGGCGCGGGTGTTAGGGGAGTGGGCTTCGGGGCCGGAGGCGGTGTGGACGGGGAGGTGCCTGGGGCCCTGGAGATGGTGTTGTCCGGGGTGGGTGGCTTCGGGGCGTCGAACACGCCCTTGCCCGGGGTGGGGCCGCCGAACTTGCTGCCGCCGCGTTCGGAGGTCGCGGCTCCTGGGTTGGCGCCGCCTGGGGCCATGGGTGGGGCTGCGGCGCCTGGGTTGGCTGCGGGAGGGGTGGCGCCTGGAGTGAGGCCGCCGCGTGGGGCCGTGGTCGAGGGGGACGTCGTTGCGCTCTGCGGGCCCGGCGTCGTCGCGGGCGGGGTTCCTGGGACGCCCGGCTTGGGCGAGCCGGCGGTCGGGGAGCCCGTGTTCGCGGAGCCCGTGTTCGGGGAGCCGGGGGTGCCTGGCTTCGGGGCCGGTGCAGGGGTCGACGTCGAGCCTGGTGGGGGCTTGGAGATGGTGCTGTCGGGCGTGCCGGGCTTGGGGGCGTCGAACACGCCCTTGCCGCCGCCCGTGCCGAACTTGCTGCCGCCTCGGTCGCCGCCCTGGGCGCCGGCGCCTGGTGTCATGGGCGGGGCCATGCCGGGGGCGCCGGGAGGTGGGGTCGCGCCGCGCGGGCCGCCGGTGGAGGGGGACGTCACCGCGCTCTGCGGGCCGGGAGCGGTCACGCCGGGCTTGGGGCCGGAAGAGCTGGGGGTCGAGGAGCCGGGAGTCGTGCCCTTGCCGCCGGGCGTGGGCACGTTCGGGACCGCGCCGCCCTTGCCACCGGGCGTGGAGCCCGGCTTGGCGGAGCCGGGAGAGCCTGGGGTCGCACCGCCGATGACCGGAGGCGCCACCGCACCAGGACCGCCGACGCCCTTGGGGCCGCCACCGAGCCCGACAGGACCGGCACCGCCCTTGACGTTCGGCGCCGCACCGACCGCGGGTCCGCCGACGCCCTTGGGACCGCCACCGGCACCAGGACCGGTGCCACCCTTGACGTTGGGCGCGGCACCGACAGCGGGGCCACCGGGCGTGTTCAGCCCACCGGTGCCGATCGGGCCGGCACCACCCTTCACAGGAGGCGGAGCGGAAACGGCGGCACCGCCGGGTCCCTTGGCACCACCGGTAGCAGCCGGGCCGGTACCACCCTTGATCGGAGGCGGAGCGGAAACGGCAGCACCGCCGGGCCCCTTCGAGCCACCCGTCCCGACAGGACCAGTGCCACCCTTGACCGGCGGCGGGGCGGACACGGCGGGACCGCCAGGCCCCTTCGAGCCACCCGTGCCGACCGGGCCGGTGCCGCCCTTGATGTTCGGCGCCTGCGAGGTCTTCGGCCCGCCAGGGGTGTTGTTCCCCAGCGTGTTGACGTTGCCACCGGCGATCGAGCCCGGCCCGGACGCCTTGGGGCCCGCGCCCGCGTTGTTGCCGGGCGTGGTGACGTTGTTGCCGGGCGGCGGCTTGGCCGTGGTGCTGGTGTCGAACGAGTTGAACGACTTCTGGTGCGCCTGGTCGGTCTGGATGGCCGTCTGGTGCGTGGCCTTCAGGTTCGACTGGACGTCGGTGAACGCCTTGGAGCCCTTGTCCGCCTGCGAGACGGCGTGGTCGTTGGACGCGTTGAGCGCCGGCACCGCGAACAGGCCGATCGGGCCCAGCGCGTTGCCGGAGAAGTTCAGGCCGCGCAGGCCGCTCGAGATGCTCGACAGCCGGGACCCCAGGTCCCCCGCCTTGTTCTGCAACCCCTGCATCGAGTTGGGGTCCATGGAGAAGCCGCTGTTGCCCGTGGGAACGTTGCCCCCACCCGTCCCCGTCGGCGAGGGGGACGGCGTCGGATTCGGCGCCGGGTTGGGGTTCGGCGACGGCGACGGTGTGGGATTGACACCCTTGGCCATGAGTGGCTTTTCTCCAGTACTGCGTCAGAACAAAGCAGGGGGTCCCGGCTGGGAGGGAGCTACTCCGACGGCCTGGTGGGCCGTTCGTGCGCCACGGTCGGCCGCAACGGCTGGACCGGAGCACCACCGGACTGGGCGACCGCGTCGTACCCGGCCGCGTACTGCACCGGCTCGGCGGGGGTCGCCTCGACGCTCGAGTAGGCCGTGCGCGCCTGCAGCGGGTTGTAGCTCTCCTGCGCCGGCTGCAGAGCCTCGAACGTGTGCGACATCTGGGTCCGCGCCAGGGGCTCGTACCCGGAGGACGACTCGGCCGGGGTGGAGTCCGAGCTGTTGTACATCTCCCGCGCCTGCATCGGCTGGACGGCCTCGTGCATCGGCGTGCCCGAGGTCATCGAGACACCCGAGGTCATCGTCGAGTCCGTCGCCATCCTGGCCTCGGCCACGTTCATGTGGGTCGGTGCCAACGGTGCGTGGGCCGCTTCCATCCGCTGCAGAGGCTGCATCGGCTCGGCGACGCTCATGTGGGTCGGTGCCAACGGTGCCTGCACCGCTTCGAACCGCTGCAACGGCTGCACCGCGTCCATCTGAGCGCGCGCCATGTGCACGGGCTCGGCGGCCGTCATCGCGGTCCGGGCCTGCATGGGCTCGAGCGCGTCCATCTGAGCGCGCGCCATGTGCATGGGCTCGGCCGCGGTCCTGGCCTGCATCGGCGCGAGCGCGTCCATCTCGGTGCGCCCCGACACCATGTGCATGGGAGTGGCCGCGACCGCGTCCGTCTGCGTGTGGCCCGACACCATGTGCATCGGAGTCGCCGCGACCGCGTCGTGCTGCACGGTGCCCACGCGGGCCTGCGCGAGAGTGTCCTGGGCCGTCTTGCCACCCGAACGCTCACCGCCGCCGCCACCACCGCCACCGCCACCACCGGCGGCGTTGTTGGCCACGGCCTCGTCGATCTTCTTGTCGACGTCCTTCGAGGCCTTGTAGCCCTCGTAGGAGATCTCGGCGACGTCGGCGGAGTTCTCGAACCGCTCCCAGCCCTTGCTGATCTTGGCCATGATGCCGTCGAGGTCGCCGATCCGCTTCATCTGCCGGGCGAGCGCGGCGACGACGCGGGCGACGCGGGACGCGATGTTCGTGCCCAGCGCGACCGCCTTGCCGACCGCGAAGCCGATGAAGGCCGGGATCGAGGCGCCGAACGTCGGGATCATCGCGGCCGCGGCGAGGATCGCGCCGCCGATCAGCGACCCGAGCAGCTGGGAGATCATGTCGCGGACGATGTCGCGCAGCACCGTGACGAGCATGCCCATGATCGCGACGATCTTGGCCTTGGTCTCGACGGCCTGAGCGAGCTCGTCGAGCTCCTGCGCCATGCCGTCCATCGACTTCTTGTAGGCCTCGGACGCCGTGCCGGTCCAGCCGTCGAACGTCGCGAGCCCGCTCTTGTGGTCCTCGGCCAGCACCCGCAGCTCGGCCGCGCGCGCCTTGGTGGCCTCGACGTTGGCCTGGATCTCCTCCGGGTTGCCCATCAGCTGGTTCAGGGCGTCACGCAGGAACGAGACGTGCTCGATCAGCCAGCCGATGCCGGCGCCGATGAGGCTGCCCAGCGGGTCCATCACGAGCATCACCGTGGCCGACGCCGCGCCGATGGCGTTGAACGTGATGTCCAGCGCCTTCTCGGTCTCGGACTCGGCCTCCTTGCCGATGCCGTCGATGAGGCTGCCGTAGGCCTCGATGAACAGCGAGCCCTTGAGCTTGTTCTCCTCGGTGATCTTCATCCCGGGAGGAGACGGGAGTGGAGTTTCAGGAGCGGTCATCGCTGGTCCTCACCAAGGCTGGTTGTCGTCGTCATCGTCGTCGTTCGCGCGCTGGCGGCCGCGGACGGGCTGCGGCTGCGGGGCCGCCGCGGGCCGGCTGACCGGCGGTGCGACGGGAGCCGGTTCCTCGGCCTCCTCGTAGGCGTCGGTCTCCTCGATCTCCTCCTCGTCGGCGGGGATCGAGTCGGAGACCATCTGGTACGCCTCGGTGCCCTCGCCCAGCGGCTGGAAGATCTCGAGGACCTTCTGCGCCGCCTGCTTCTGGGCGTGCCGCGCGGTCTCCAGGATCAGCGCGGTGAGCCGGGGCGCGCCCAGTTCGACCGCGCGGTGCCCGAGGACGAGGTTCTGCAGGCCGCCGTTGGGGCCCACGGTCACCGTCACCGCGCCGTCCTTCGACGTCACGGTCGCGGTGGACGCCGCGAAGTTCTCCTGCAGGTCCTCCGACTTCTTCTTCAGGTCGGCCAGCTTGGCCTCGTACTCTTCGACCCACTGGGTGGGGTTCGCGGGATTCACACGGTCCTCCGGCGGCGGCGGTTCAATATCGGCTGAAGCGCTCTCACGCGAGCACGGCGTCGATTCGGGTGGCGATGCGGTCGTTGTCGGTCGGCGAGAGGCTCAGCCAGCCGTCCGAGTTCACCATCAGGTAGCGGCCCTGGTGGGTGTCGAACCAGTTGATCACGACACCCGAACGCTGCTGCCCGTGGGTGACGCCGAACTGGCCGCCCGCGACGCGGTTGGCCGCGAGCTCCCCGAACTGCTTGGCGTCCTGGGAGGACAGACCGGCCTGTTGCAGCGCGGCCTGGTCGTCCACCTCGTCGGCGGCGCCCCACAGGTCGTCGGAGTCGCCCGCCTCCTCGGCCTCCTGGATCGCGACGGCGTCCTGCAACGCCTCGACCCGCACGTTCACCGCCGTGCCCGGACCGGGCTCGCCGTCGGGCAGCACCCGCACGATCTCGCGGGCGATACCCGTCTCCCGGATCGCCAGCAGCCCGACCTGGTCCTCGTCGATGATCGCCAGCACGGCCCGCGCGCCGTTGGAGACGGCGAGCGCCCGCACGGTCCGGTCGAGTCCCGCCACGGCGTCCACGGAGACCTCGTGGTCGTCGAGCAACCGCAGGTACTCCTCGAGCCGGTGGTTCTCGACCAGGCCGCGCCGGCGAAGCTCCTCGAGCGTCCTGTCGCGCAGCACCTGGCGGTCCTGCTCGGTGTCGCCCTCGCTCGGCACGTCCAGCGGGTAGGGCATCCTGCCGAGCCGCAGCTCGTGCCACAGGACGTCGAACTCGCGCGGCGAGAGCAGGAACTCGGGCGTGATCACGACGCGTCAGGTCCCTTCTGCTTCTTGACCTTCGCGCCGCCGATGACCGACGGGGGCAGGTTCTCGCCGGGGACCTCGAACAGGTCGCCGCCCATGATGTAGCTGGCGGAACGGTGTTCCTTGTCGTCCTCGCCCTTGCCACCGGCACCGGGAGCGCCGCCACCCATCGGCGAGCCGCCCATGCCGGCACCGGCCGCGGCAGCGCCACCGGGGCCCGTCATCGGCATGCCGGGACGGCCCGCCTGGCCCTGCACTCCGGCCGTGCCGCCAGGCTGCATCGAGCCACCGCCACCACCGGCCGCGCCGCCACCGAAGCCGCCCGCGCCACCACCGGCCGCGCCGAAGTTCGGCATCGCGCCGGGCTTCATGCCCGACGAGGCGCCACCGCCACCGCCGCCACCACCAGCGCCACCGCCGGGCCCACCGGGGCCGTTGTAGCCCGGAGCCGACGGCGTGAAGCCCTTCGGGTTCTGCGGGGTGTAGTTCGGGTTCGCGATGTCCTTGCCGACCACGGGGATCTTGGGGATGTTCGCGTTCGGCCGCGGCGCACCACCGGACGGGCCCCGGCCGGCGTACGGCGCGCCACCGGTCGGGAACTGCGGCGTGTAGTTGCCGCCGCTGCCGCTCGTGTAGGTCGTACCGGGGTTGGGCGGCGGGGTGTAGCCCGGCGCCGACGGCGTGTACGCCGCGGCGGCCACGTTCGTGTTGCCGGGGTTGTAGCCGGGGTTCTGCGGCGTGTAGCCACCGCCACCACCGCCTCCGCCTCCGCCACCACCGGGGTTGGCCGGCGGGGTGTAGCCGGGAGCCGAGGGCGTGTACGCCGCTGCGGCGGGCGCGGGCGCACCACCTTGCGGAGCGCCACCGGTCGCGCCACCGGACGGGCTGGGCGGAGCGGCCACGCCGGCGCCACCCTGCGCGTGCGTCGACATGAGGCCGTCCGCGCCGTTGAGCGTCGGAGCGCCGGACATGCTCTGCACCGCCATCACCGGCTCCTCGACCTGGCCGGTGTTCGGGTTGAACGGCGGCTTGAAGGTCGGCGTCGACGAGTCGATCTGCCGGGAGTTGTTCTCCATGGTGGTCATGACGGTGACCGCCTGGTCGTGCGCCGCGCGCGAGGCGGTGTTGGCCATCGCGATGTCGGCGGCGGCCAGCACGAACGCGGGCGTGCCCGGCTGCGAGAGCGCGGCCGCGGCCTTGTTCCAGTCGAACTGGACGGGCCCTGGCATCTGCGCGCGGGCACTCTCCATCACGCGGCCCTGGTCGGCGACCTTGTTGCCGACCTCGACGGCGGTGCGGGCGGTCTCGTCGACCCAGTCGCCGAGCCTCTTCATCGCGTCACGGGCGGCCTCGGCGGCACCACCCGTCCACTTGGACTCCGACGCGGTGATGACCGCGTTGATGGTGCGGGACGCCTCTGTCAGCTCGGAGCCGTACTTGCCCCAGTCGGAGCTGATCTGACCGGCCTGACCGGGGTCGTTGTTGTTGTGCACGGCGGCGTAGAGCTCGGCATGCGAGCGTGACGCCCAGTTCTGGGGGTCCGTGAGGACCGGCTTGTTCTCGAACTCGCTCGGGTCGGTCTCGGGGGGCATGACCGGCTCGCCTCTCGCTTCGGTGGAGTCAGCTGGATCCGAGCCGGGATCAGCTGTTCGTGATCTTCTTCAGTTCGGCCTGCTGCTCCTCGTCGAGGCGGCTGAAGTTCTCGATCGCCTCGACGATCGAGGTCTTCGTCTGTTCCAGCACGGTGCGGTAGGCGGTCATGACGCTGACGAACGAGTACGGTTCACCCTCGGCCCGTTGGGTGAACTTTTCGCGCATGGCGTCCCCGACGGGGTTCGCGCCGAGCGGTGCGGGACGGGCGATGCTGCTGTTGGCGCGTTCGAGCCACGAGTCGACTTGGTCGATCTGGGCCTGCAGCTGTTTGCGGAGCTCCTCGCCCGCGGTCGGGTCGAGTTGCACCTGACCCGAGCTGACGGTGTCCTTCAACGGGACAGCGTCGTTGTCACCGACGATGTACATGCGTGCAGTATCAAGTAGCTTTTGGTACAACGCTCACTTTTCCATCTGGCGTGTAACCAATTGAGACTCGCGTTCACAATGCGTTCTCGCATAGCCAAACGGGCCACCACCGGGTGAACGAGCGGTGATCAGGAAGATCGTTTGCCCTGGTTGTGGGAGCGCTCTCGACTGAATGCCCATTCGGGCTCCCGATCTCTGTTCACATCACTGGAACGGGCCTTGACCTGCGTCGAGTGTGGCTCAAATCACAGCGGTCCGCAGAGGACGCTTAGGCTTGGCTTGATCTCGATTACGCAACATTCGGACATCACCCGATCGAATGGTCTCGGGGGTAGACGAAGAACGGGCGCGCACCGGAGTGCGCGCCCGTTCTATTGGTGATCAATTCACGCCAGCACGGAGTCGATCCTCGTGGCGATGCGGTCGTTGTCGGCGGGGGAGAGGCTGAGCCAGCCGTCGGAGTTGACCACGAGGTAACGGCCCTGGTGGGTGTCGAACCAGTTGATCACCACCCCCGAGCGCTGCCGGCCGTGCGTCACCCCGAACTGGCCGCCCGCGACGCGGCTCGCGGCGAGTTCGCCCAGCTGCTTGGCGTCCTGGGAGGACAGACCGGCCTTCTGCAGCGCCTGGTTGTCGTCCAGCTCGTCGTCGGCGGCACCCCACGGGTCCTCGGACTCGTCCTCGTGCTCGGCCTCCTGCAGAGCGGCGGCCTGCTGCAACGTGTCCGCTCGCACGGACAGCGCGTTGCCGGGACCGGGCTCGCCCTTCGGCAGCACCTGCACGATCTCGCGCGCGAGGCCGGTGGGCCGGATCTCCAGCAGTCCGATCGCGTCGCCGTCGATGATCGCCAGCACGGCCTGCTCGCCGCTGGACGCCGCCAGTGCCCGCACGGTCCGGTCCAGCCCCAGCACGGCGTCCACCGAGACCTCGTGGTGGTCGAGCAGCCGCAGCAGGTCCTCGAGCCGCTCGTCGTCGGCCAGCCCGCGGTCGCGCAGACCGGCGAGCGTCTTCTGCTGCAGGGCCTTGACCTCCTGCTCGGTGTCGCCCTCGCTGGGCACGTCGAGCGGGTAGGGCAGCCGGCCGAGTCGAAGCGTCCGCCACAGGACCTCGAACTCACGCGGCGACAGGAGATATTCGGGCGTGATCACGTCAGCAGTATCGGGGAGAGCGCGGGCAGACGGACAGGATTCACCCGAACTGGACCCCGGACGAGCCTCACATCGGCGAGTAGCTGCAGCGGCGGCCCGTTCGGACGTGGTCGCGCACGTGGTCGCCGATCACCGGATCGGCCGAGGAGAGCGCGCTCACCGCTCGCCGGATCGCCTTGCCCACGGCGATGCGGGCGCGTTCGCCGGAGTCGGAGAACGAGCGGGTCCTGCCGGCCAGACCGGTGGCCGCCGCGATCTCCCCGGCGAGCCAGTCGTGCTCGGCCTGCCCGGCGTCGTCGAGATCGCGGCCGCGCAGCTCGGCGAGCCTGCTCCGGTACTGCCGCAGCGCTTCCGGGTCGAGCTGGTCCTGAGCGGTGATCTCCCCGGCGATCTCACCGGTCAGGGCGTTGGTGCCGGCGACGAGTTCGGCGGCGTCGACCTCCCGGCCGGGGTTCGCGGCGAGCACGGCGAGGTGGGCCATGCCGATGCCGCCGTCCACGAGCACGCTGCGGCCACCGAGCCGCACGAGCCACTTGCGGCCCTCGCGCCGCACCGTGAGATCCGCGTCCGGGGGTGCGCCGACGCCCAGCGCGGCGGCCTCCTGCGCGCACATCGCGAGCTCACGGCGTGCCCCTTCGACGTCGCCCGACCGTTCCAGTGCCTCGGCGTACTTCCGGCGCGACGACAGCGCCGCGGGCCAGTGCCCGAGCGCCTGGTTGTCCCGCACGGCGGCCTTGAGGTGGGTGAGCGCGAGGCCGAGGTCGCCGAACGTCAGCGCAGCCAGCCCGAGCGGGTGCTGCGCCGAGCCGAAGCACGTGACGGCGAGGCTCGCCATGAGCGGCAGCCGCGCGAACGGCAGCAGGATCTCGTAGACCTCGCGCGCGACGTCGACGTCGCCGAGCAGATGGGCGGCGTCCGCGACCCCGCTCATCGTGACGAGCCACGTGCTGGAGCGCGGCAGCGAGCCGAGTCCGCGCCGGCACAGCATCGCGAGCGCGCCCTGGGCCTTGCGCCTGTCCCCGGACAACGCGGCCGCGACGGCCAGCGCGCTGAAGAACGAGTTGTCGACGGTGCTCAGCGTCGGCGAGTGCACCAGGTGGTCCAGCAACGGGAACAGCTCCGCCGTGCGGCCCTGGTACCAGCGGACCGCGCAGATCTGCGCGCCGTACCAGGCCGTCGCGTCGACGTCACCGGCCTCGGCACCGAGCTGCGCGCTCACCCCGGCCAGCTGCTCGGCCTCGTCGAACCGGCCGTCCCTGATCGCGAGCATCACCTCGATCGCGCTCACCACGAACCGCACGGCGAGGTGGTCCTCGTGCTTGAGCCGTTCCTGGAGATCGGTGAGGCGGCGGACGGCGTGCGGGTCGGCGTCGAGGAAGTGGTCGACCACCTGCCACAGCAACGCCATCATGAGGTCACCGCTGCGTCCACTGCGGAGGCTCTCGCTGATCATCTCGGCGGCGAGTTCCTTGCGCAGCTCGACGTGGTCCGGCCCGAGGACGCAGTGGTGCGCGAGGCTCAGCGCCTCGACGCGCACTACCGGGTCGACGGCTTTCCTTGCTTCGTCGAGGAGTTCGAGGATGTTCGCGTGCTCGTTGGCCTGGTAGTCGCTTTCGGCCGTGAGCCTGAGTCTCAGTCGTAACGCGAGGTCGGACTTCGGCTCCACCAGCGTGAGCGCGTGCCTGATCCGCGACCGCACCAGTTCGGCCTCGGCGGCGGTGCGGTGTTCGTGCACCCAGACACCACCGGCGCCGAGTGCCGCCGCGACGAGGGTGTGCACGTCACCGGTGCGCTGGGCGGCCTCGTAGGCCTGGGCGAAGTGCTCCCTGCTGGTGCGCAGGTCCCCGTTCTGAGCCAGCGCTCGGGTGCCTGCTTCCAACAACGACTCGGGCGTCACGCCGCACACCCAAGCAGACGCGTGGAACGGGCGTGGAACGGGGTGGAACGCCTCAGGAAGGGGACGTTGAACGTGAATTTGCTTTAGGGGGCAATGCTTTGAGAAGCACTACCTGGAGACGGGTGCTCGGGGCTGCCGCTCTGGTACTCGTGGGCCTCGTGCCCTCGGTGCCCGCGGTGGCAGCACCGGTTCCGGTCGCGAAGTACGTGCTGGGGGCGTTCGGTTACGACCAGGGGTGGCGGACCGAGAAGCACCTGCGGGTGCTCGCCGACGTCACGCGCGACGGCAAGGCCGACATCGTCGGGTTCGGCGAGGACGGCGTGTACACGTCGGTCGCGCTGGGAGGCGGCGGGTTCACGCCGCCCAAGCACGTCCTTCCGGGCTACGGCTACAACTCCGGATGGCGGATCGGCAAGCACCCGCGCTGGGTCGCGGACATCACCGGTGACGGCTTCGGGGACCTGGTGGGGGCCGGGCCCGACGGCGTGTGGACCGCGGTGGGCAACGGCGACGGGTCCTTCGGCCCGATGCGCTTCGCCTCGGGCGTCGCCGGTGCCAACGGCCGGCCGGGCCCGCTGAGCCTGCAGCTGGGCGACGCGAACCTCGACGGCCGCACGGACCTCTACGCGTTCTCGGACGGACGCCTCGACATCTCGCTCGCGTCGGGCGGCGGTGGCTTCGCGACGCCGTACCTCGCGACCTCCGAGTTCACCGCGGACCGGTTCGACTTCAACCAGTTCAAGGTGGCGAACGTCGGTGGTGACGCACGGCCGGACATCCTGTCCGTGCGCTACAACCCCGGCTTCACGCCGATGTCGTCGCTGGGCCGTCCCGACGGCACTTACGGGGTGTCGCAGCCGTCCACCACGGACTCGTCCGGGGTCTTCCAGGTCAGTGACATCACCGGTGACGGGTACGCCGACGCGGTCCGCTTCGGCAACGACGCCAACACCTACACGGGCCGTGCGCTCGGCGGTGGCACCTTCGGGACGTTCGGCGTGGGGGTCGGCGAGTTCGGTTACAACAGCGGGTACGGCTACGGCACCTCGTCGCAGCCTTCGCCGTCGCTGGCCGATGTCACGCACGACAAGCGGGCGGACATCGTCGGGTTCAGCTTCGCTGGTGTCGTCTCCGCGGTCTCTCGTGGCGATGGCACGTTCGGTCCGGCGCGTCTGGTCAACGCGGACTTCGGTTCCGATCGAGGCTGGACCGTCACTCAGAACCCGCGGTTGCTGGCGGACATCACGGGTGAGGGCGCAGCGGATGTCGTCGGGTTCGCCAACAAGGGTGTGTTCGTCGCTCTGGCCGATGGGTTCGGTGGGTTCGGCGGGATTTAGGACGACCGGTCCCGTCTGAGGGGAGACGGCGGGACCGGGGCAAGCCGAGTGGGACCCCCAGCCCGCTCGGTGAGGGGGGACGGTCGTGCGCGGCTCATTGTGTACCGGAGCCGCGCACGACCTTTCTCGTTCTGTGGGACGGCCCCTTGTGGTGGGTCGCTAGCCCCGTCTTTCGCACATGAGGATGGTTGGGGCGGGAACGACGATTCGTCTTGATCATCTTATCGTGTTGGGATGCGGGAACGACGGCCTC